>NZ_JBFULU010000034.1:0-82757 GCF_054049735.1 Bradyrhizobium sp. P5_C12 | reverse complement strand
CCCCGACCCTCTCCCCGCAAGCGGGGAGAGGGAGAAGGAGAGTCCTACTGGAACTGCGACTTCTTGTAGTAGCCGCTGTCGACCAGAATCTTCTCCCAATTGTCCTTGTAGACCACGACCGGCTTGAGCAAATAAGACGGCACGGTCTTGGCGCCATTCTCGTAGGTCTTGGTGTCGTTGACCGTCACCTGCTTGCCGGCGAGCGCGGCATCGACCATGTCGGCGGTCACCTTGGCGAGATCGCGGGTGTCCTTGAAGATGGTCGAATACTGATCGCCGCGCAGCATCGCCTTGATCGACGGCACCTCGGCGTCCTGGCCGCTGATGACAGGCATCGGCTGGTCGGCGCTGCCATAGCCGACGCCCTTCAAGGACGAGATGATGCCGATCGAGAGGCCGTCATAGGGCGACAGCACGGCGTGGACCTTCTTGTTGCCGTAATAGGCGCTGAGCAGATTGTCCATGCGGGCCTGCGCAGTGGCGCCGTCCCAGCGCAAGGTCGCGACCTTGTCCATGCCCATCTGGCCGGAAGCGACGACGAGCTTGCCGCTGTCGATGTACGGCTTCAGCACGCTCATCGCGCCGTTGTAGAAGAAGTAGGCATTGTTGTCGTCGGGCGAGCCGCCGAACAGCTCGATGTTGAACGGACCCTTGCCCTCCTTCAGGCCGAGCCCCTGCACGATCGAGTCAGCCTGGAGCACGCCGACCTGGAAATTGTCGAAGGTCGCGTAATAATCGACGTTCGGCGTGCCGCGGATCAGGCGGTCATAGGCGATCACGGTGATGCCCTTGGCCTTGGCCTGCTTCAGCACGTCGGAGAGCGTGGTGCCGTCGATCGCGGCGATCACCAGCGCCTTCGCGCCCTTGGTCACCATGTTCTCGACCTGCGAGAGCTGGTTCGGAATGTCATCCTCGGCATATTGCAGGTCGGTGTTGTAGCCGCGCTCCTTCAGCACCTTGACCATGTTGTTGCCGTCGTCGATCCAGCGCGCCGAGGATTTTGTCGGCATGGCGATGCCGACGGTCGCCTTGTCCTGGGCGGAGGCGGGAACGCCCGCGACCAACGCGGCAGCGCCGGTCAGGGCGAGCGCGAGGAATGTCGTCTTCAGTTTCAGCATGTTTCACTCCCTTTAAGTGTCAGACTGTTTTTCGTGTCGTCGAGAACGCGATGTGGGCTGCCTTTCGTCTCCTATGCAAGCTTGACGTCCGGCTCCGCGCGACCGCGCGCGGAGACCTCCAACAGAAAGGTGCAGCCGGCCTGCGGATCGGCGGCGCGCGCCGCATCGTCCATGTCCTGCCAGGCAGAGGTCACCAGAAGGCGCGACAGATCGGGGCCGACGAAGGCCGGGCAGCTCGCCTGCTTGGCCGGCACGCTGAGCGAGCGCAGCCGCTCGCCTTGCGGAGAGTAGACATCGACGCGGCTCGCGCCCCAGCACGCATTCCAGATCTGCCCGTCGGCGTCGCACACCGAGCCGTCAAGGCCGCCGATGCCGGTGTGGCGTAGCAGCACTTCCGGCTCGCCGCGCGGCAATCCGGTCGCAGGATTGAGCGGGACGGCGTAGAGCACCGCGCGCGGGGTGTCGGTGAAGTAGCCGGTCGCGCCATCCGGCGAGAAGCAGATCGAGTTGGGAATGCTGATGCCGGGAAACAGCGTCGAGATCTTGCCGCGGTGGAGCGCGTAGATCGCCCCTGCCTTCGGCTCGGCCTTCTTGCCCATGGTGCCGATCCAGAACGTCCCGGACTGGTGCACGCGGCAATCATTGGAGCGCGTCGCGGGATTGTCCGCCTCAAGCGGAAGGAACAACGTCATCGCGCCGTCGGCGAGCTTGCGGATGTAGAGGCCATCCTCGGCCACGACCAACTGGCGCTCCGCATCGATGCGCCCGAGCGCGCTCGCCATCCGGCCGAGCGCCTGGACGCGGATGCTGCCGCTGCCAAGGTTCGCCTCGAACAGCCGCCCCTCGCGGATATCGAACCACCACGCCGTATCGGTGGTCACATCATAGGTCGGACCTTCGCCGAGATGACACGGTTCGGCAGATAAAACAGACGTCGGCACCTCTTCCATCATGGCGTCCTCACCGCAAAGCGATAGGCCGTGTGATGGCGATAGACTTGGCCGGGATCGAGGCGCGGGCTCGGGAAATCCGGCCGGTTCGGCGCGTCAGGCCAAATGTGCGGCTCCAGGCACATGGCGTCCGATTGCCGGATGAGCTTGCCGCCCTTGCCCGACATCGTGCCGTCGAGATAGTTGCCGGAATAGACCTGAAGGCCGGGCTGATTGGTGAGAAGCTCCATGATCCGTCCCGAACGCGGTGCCTCGAGCCGTGCCGCGAGGGCCAGCTTGCCGTCGCGCGCGAGGCAGTAGGTGTGGTCGTAGCCCCTGCCGTTGCGGAGCTGCTGGTCGCTCTCGCGGATGCGCTCGCCGACGGGGCGGGCGTCGCGGAAGTCGAACGGCGTGCCGGCCACCGCGCGCGGCGGCTCGGGCAGCGGGATGGCGGTCGGGTCGATCGCGAGAAACTGCTCGGCGGCGACCATCAGCCGATGATCGAGGATGGGTGTGCCTGACGTCGCGCCTTCCAGATTGAAGAAGCTGTGGTTGGTCAGGTTGACGATGGTCGGCCGGTCCGTTCTGGCCTCCATAATGAGGGACAGCTCGGCCGGACCCGTGACGCGGTAGGTCAGCTGCACATCGAGCTTGCCCGGATAGTTCTCCTCGCCGTGCGGGCTCGTGTAGGTCAGCGTCACCGCAGGCTCGGCGCCCTCGTCGATCGCCGCAATGCCCCAGAGCTTGCGATCAAAACCGTCGAGGCCGCCGTGCAACGCATTCGGGCCGTTGTTGACGGGAAGCTGCACGCTCTCGCCATCGAGCGAGAACTGCCCCTTGGCGATGCGGTTGGCGTAGCGGCCCACGGTGGCGCCCAGAAACTTGCGTTCGGCGAGATAGCCGGCGAAAGCGTCATGGCCGAGCACGACGTCGTCGTAGTTTCCCTTGGCGTCCGGTGCGGTCAGCGCCTGAAGCACCGCGCCATGGGTGATGATGCGGGCCTCGAACCCGCCCTCCCCGCGCAGCACGATGCGTTCCACGGCGCGTCCGTCCGGCAGCGTTCCAAAGACGTCTTTTTCTATTTTCCTTGAGCCAGCCATGATCAGTCCACGAACGGTTCGACGATGCTGCGCTTGCCGAGCAGGAAGGCATCGGCGACGAGACGAAGCGGCGCAAGGTCGACGTCGCTCGCCCCGGTCGCGGCGAGCTCGACGAAGCGCCGGTAGAGTCCGCGATACTCCGTCTCCGGGCCCTCGGCAACGACATTGCCATCGACGGCCATGCGCACGCCGCCGCCGGATAAATTCATCCGCCCCCAGTCGGTGTCCGCGACGATATCCCAGCTCTGCGGGCCGGTCTGGCGGAAATCGAATTCAGCCGAGATCGGCAGTCCGGTCGCATCGGCCAGTGTCAGGTTCGCCGCAATCGGCGCCTGGCGATTGGCGGGGAACGACAGCTCGGCCGAGGTGACGAACACCGGCCGCGGCAGGATGTGGGTCAGGATCGAAAGCGCATTGATGCCGGGATCGAACACCCCGAGCCCGCCGGGTTCCCAGATCCAGCTCTGTCCGGGGTGCCAGACGCGGACATCCTCCTTCCAGCTGATGTCCACGGACGCGATACGGCGCGGCGCGAGCCATTCGCGCGCCGGTTCGACCGCCGGCGCATGGCGCGAGTGCCAGGTCGCAAACAGCGACCGCTTTGCTTGCGCGGCCATCGCAATCAGCGGATCGAGCTCGGCAACACCGGTGCCGGGCGGCTTCTCCAGCATCACATGCTTGCCGGCGGCGAGCGCCGCCATGGCCTGCGCGCGCCGCACCTGCGGTGGCGTGCACAGCGAAACCGCATCGATCGGCGGCCCTTTTTCCAGCAATTCCTCGATGGTCGCAAAATGCGGCAGGCCCGGCAGCGAGGCGTTGCGGCTCGCAACCGCAACAAGCGTCGCGCCCGGTGTCGCGGCGATCGCGCCGACATGCTGGTCGCGTGCGATCTTGCCGAAGCCGACGATGGCGATGCGAAGTTCCGTCACGATCTCTCTCCAGCTTCCGACGATGGCAGCGCATCGGCCGGCGCGGTCTCGATCACCGTGCCTTCATGGCGGCGCATGCCGTTGTGAATGACATAGACCATGGCCTCGGACGCCGTGTCGGCGTCACCCGCCGCAATCGCGTCGACGATCTTCTGGTGCCAGAGCAGCACGGTGTCGCGGTCGTCCGGCTCGACCGGTGCGCTGAGCAGAAACGACGCGCGCAGGGCCGCTTCGATCACATGGCCGATCGAGCGCATGAACAGATTGCCGGACGCGCGCGCCACGCCGACGTGAAGCGCGAGGTCCGCGTCGGCAAAGCTGACGGAATCGGAGGCTTCGCGCCGCATGCGCTCCATGCTGCGCCGCAGCTCGGCGAGGTCCTCCTCCGACCGGCGCGCGGCCGCGAGCATCGCCGCGCGCGGCTCGACCGCGAGGCGAATTTCGGCGAGGTCGTTGAGGAAGCGCTTGTCGATGCCGGCATCGAGATGCCAGGCCAGCACGTCGGCGTCGAACATGTTCCAGGCACCGCGTTCGCGCACGACGGTGCCGACCCGGGCCTTGGTGGTGAGGAGCCCCTTGGCCACCAGCGTCTTCACGCTCTCCCGCAACACCGGCCGGGATACGCCGAACATCGCGATCATCTCGGCATCGCCCGGCAGCCGTGTGCCTTCCGCGTAGCGGCCCGCGATGATGTCGACGCCGATCGAACGGGCCACTTCCGCGTGGTTGGAATGGGCCCGCCGCGTCGGGATGACGACGATACGCGACGTCATGAGGCGGCTCCTGCACTCTTCGCGACCGGCCGGCGCGCGAGCGCGACCAGCGCCTGCTGCAACGCGATGAAGGCGAACAATAGCACGCCGGTCGCGATCTTGGTCCACCAGCTCGACAATGTCCCGTCGAAATTGATGTAGGTCTGGATCAGGCCCTGGATCAGGACGCCGAGGAAGGTGCCGACCACCGAGCCCTGCCCGCCCGTCAGCAGCGTGCCGCCGATGACGACGGCGGCGATGGTGTCGAGCTCGACGCCGACGGCGGAGAGCGAGTAGCCGGCGCTGGTGTAGAAGGAAAAGACGATGCCGGCGATGCCCGCGAGCAGGCTCGACAGCATGTAGATCTTCACCGTCATCTTGCCGACGGCCACGCCCATCAGGCTCGCGGTCGCGCGGCTGCCGCCGAGCGCATAGACATTGGCGCCGAACCGCGTGAGGTTCAGCAGCAAGGCGCCGCCGATCACGATGACGAGCATGATGATCGCAATGGCCGTCAGCCGCCCGCCGCCGGGCAGTCGCAATGCGAAGTCCGACACGGTCGAATACACCGGCGCGGTGATCGGCACCGATTCCGTCGAGAGCAGGAAGCTCGCCCCGCGCGCCAGGAACATGCCGGCCAGCGTCACGATGAAAGGCGGCAGATCGAAGACATGAATGACCGCGCCCATCGCCGCGCCGAAGCCGGCCGACAGCACGAGGATGGCGGCGAAGGCGACCAGCGGCGGCACGCCCCAGCGCTCGATCGCCAGCGCAACGAACACCGTGGTGAAGCCGATCACCGARCCAACCGAGAGATCGATGCCGCCGGAGATGATGACGAAGGTCATTCCGGTCGCGACGATGCCGAGGAAGGCGTTGTCGGTGAGGAGATTGCCGACCACGCGGGTGGAGGCGATGTTGGGGAACTGCACCGCGCAGAGCGCGAAGCCGGCAACGAGCACGATCGCCGTGATGAGGACGGGCGGCAGGCCTTTCATGGTTTCGTCCTCCGCAGTCGCGCCATGATCCCGGAGAACCCCGACAATTTCGGCGATTGCAGCAGCAGAACCGCGAGCACCACCACCGCCTTGACCAGCAGGTTGAATTCCGGCGGATAGCCCGACAGCAGAATGCCCGTGTTCATGGTCTGGATGATGAGCGCGCCGAGCACGGCGAGCACGAGGCTGAAACGCCCGCCGAACAGCGAGGTGCCGCCGATCACCACCGCAAGGATGGCGTCGAGCTCGAGCCAGAGGCCGGCATTGTTGGCGTCCGCGCCCATGATGTCGGCCGCCGCGATCACGCCGGCGAGCGCAGCGCAGACGCCGCACCAGACATAGACCGCCAGAATCATGGCGCGGGTGCCGACGCCGGCGAGCTCGCTCGCCCGCGCATTGCCGCCGGTCGCCTCGATCAGCAGCCCGAGCGCCGAACCACGCACCACCGCGCCGGTGAGAATCAACATGCCGAGCGCGATCGCGACCGGCACCGGCAGGCCGAGAATGGAGCCATTGCCGAGCCAGATCAGATCGGGCGAGCTGAAGGTCACGATGCGCCCCTCGGTGATGAGCTGGGCGATGCCGCGCCCCGCCACCATCAGAATCAGCGTCGCCACGATCGGCTGCATGCCGAGCACGCTGACCAGAAAGCCGTTCCACAGGCCGCACACGAGGCCCGCGCCGAGGGCGGCCGCCAGCACGACCGACAGGCCGTGGCTATCGGCAAGGCTCGCCGCGATGGCGCCGGAGATCGCCATGACCGCGCCGACCGAGAGATCGATGCCGCGCGTCGCGATCACCAGCACCATGCCGAGCGAGAGCAGCGCCACCGGCGTGCCGCGGTTGAGCACGTCGATCAGGCTGCCGAACAGCCGGCCGTCCTGGAGCCGCAGATCGAAGAATTGCGGCGACACCACGCGGTCGACCGCCAGGATAACGATCAGCGCCAGGATCTGGGCAAGGCCGCGGCGCGGCAGCAGCGCTGTCATGGCCGGGCCTCGTGCGCGGCGGCACCATCGGCGGCGATGGCCGCGAGAATGTTGGTGACGTCGATCGCCTCGCCCGTGAGCTCGTCGACATGGGCGCGATCGCGCAGCACCACGACACGGTCCGAATAGGTCACGATCTCGTCGAGTTCGGAGGAGATCACGAGCAGCACCAGCCCGTCGTCGCAGAGCTCGCGGATCAGGCGGATGATCTCGGCATGTGCGCCGACGTCGATGCCGCGGGTCGGCTCGTCCAGCACCAGGAGCCGCGGCGAGGTCGCGAGCCAGCGCGCCAGCACCACCTTCTGCTGATTGCCGCCGGACAACAGGCCCACCGGCCGCTCCGGGTCGGGCGGGCGGATGTCGAGCATCTTGACGTAACGGGCTGCGATCTCGTCCTGCTCGCGGCGCGACAGCGGCCGGTGCAGGCCGCGCTTGGCCTGGAGCGCCAGCACGATGTTCTCGCGCACCGTGAGCTCGGCGACGATGCCGTCGGTCTTGCGTTCCTCCGGGCAATAGCCAAAACCGTGGCGCACGCCGTCGCGCGGCGACTGAAGCCGCACGGCCGCGCCCTCGACCTTGGCCTGCCCGCGATCGGCGCGCTCGGCGCCGAACACCAGCCGCGCCGTCTCGGTCCGGCCCGAACCGAGCAGGCCGGCGAGGCCCACGACCTCGCCATGGCGCAGTTCGAGATTGAACGGCGCGACATAGCCGGCCTTGCCGTAGTTCTCGAAGCTTGCACAGACCTCGCGCGCCTGATGTTCGCGCGTGGCCGCACGGGCGCTGGTGGTCTCCGCAAGCTCGCGGCCGAGCATCATCCGGATCAGTTCGAGCCGCGGCAGCGACGCCGTCTCGCGCTCGCCGACCAGGCGCCCGTTGCGGAGCACCGTGATGCGGTCGGAGATCTCGTAGACCTGGTCGAGGAAATGGCTGACGAAGACGATGCCGATGCCGCGCCCGGCGAGCTGGCGCATGATGCCGAAGAGAATCTCGACCTCGTGACGGTCGAGGCTCGCGGTCGGCTCGTCGAGGATCAGCACGCGCGCCGAGAGATCGACGGCGCGCGCGATCGCGGTGACGTGCTGGATCGCCACCGAATAATTGCCGAGCGGCGCTGATACGTCGATGTCGAGGCCGAATTCGGCAAGCACGGTTTTGGCGCGGCGGCGCATTTCGCCCTCGCGCACGATGCCGAAGCGCATCGGCTGGCGGTCGAGAAACAGGTTCTGCGCCACCGACAGGTTCGGCAGCAGATTGACCTCCTGGTAGACCGTCGCAATGCCGGCCTGAACCGCCGCCTTGGCCGAACGCGGCGCGACCTCTTCGCCCCCGAGGCGGACGATGCCGGCGTCGCGCGCGAACACGCCGGTGACGACCTTGATCAGCGTCGATTTGCCGGCGCCGTTCTCGCCGAGCAGCGCATGAATCTCGCCGGCGCGGAGCGTGAAGTCGACCTCCTGCAACGCACGCACCGCGCCGAAACTCTTGCTGATCCCGCGCACTTCCAGCAGGGAAGCCGCGGGATCGGGGCTGTTCACCATCGTAACGTCACTCCCACCGGCGTCCGCGGACAAATCGGACGCCCAGCCTATCCGTTCGCGCAGCGGTTTCGAAAGGGAGCGCCATCGGACAAGTGCCGACGGCGCAATTCCCCGCCTCAGTAACCGAGGCCCTTCTTGCTGTCGTAGATCTTCTGCGGATCGTCGGCGGCGGTGTAGAGCTTCGAGTCCGTCTGGATCCATTTCGGCGGCGTGGTGCCCTTGTCCTTGAAGGCCGCGATGGCATCGAGCGCCGGGCCCGCCATGTTCGGCGTCAGCTCGACGGTGGCGTTGGCTTCGCCGGCGACCATCGCCTTGAAGATATCGGGAACCGCGTCGATCGAGACGGTGAGGATGTCCTTGCCGGGCTTGAGGCCGGCTTCCTTCATCGCCTGGATCGCACCGACCATCATGTCGTCGTTATGCGCATAGACCGCGCAGATCGACTTGCCGCCGCCTTCGGCCTTGATGAAGCTTTCCATCACCTCCTTGCCCTTGGCACGGGTGAAGTCGCCGGTCTGGCTGCGCACCACTTTCAGGTTCGCATGCTTGGCGATCGCGGTGTCAAAACCCTTCTTGCGGTTGGCGGCGACGCTCGCGCCGACCGTGCCCTGCAATTCAACGACGTTGCAGGCCTTGCCGCCGACGGTCTTCGCAAGCCAGTCGCCGGCGACCTCGCCTTCGTGCACGCTGTCCGAGGTGACGGCGGTGAGATAGAGCTCCTTGCCGGAGGGATCGATGTCGCGGTCGAGCAGCACGACCGGGATCTTGGCCTCCTTGGCCTCCTTCAGCACCGAGTCCCAACCGGTCGAGACCACGGGCGCAAGGAAGATCGCATCGACATTCTGCGCGATGAAGGAGCGGATCGCCTTGATCTGGTTCTCCTGCTTCTGCTGAGCGTCGGCGATCTTGAGATTGACCTGGCGCTTGGCGGCTTCCTGCTTGGAGACGGAAGTTTCGGCCGCGCGCCAGCCGGATTCCGATCCGATCTGCGAGAAGCCGATGGTGAGCTGGCCGGCGCTGGCCGGCAGCGCTAGCAGCAACGCGGCGGAGGCGCTGGCTACAAAAAGGGCTTTGAGGGTCATCAGGCGTGTCTCCCAAGTGTTTATCCCGGGCGCCGATTGGTAACATGGCACCCAAAGATCGCCCTTTAGGGCGACGGGAGGCACTATTTCACGGAAGATCGGTTCCGACTAGTCATATTATCTGACTATTTGCGCGGAGCGGCTTGGAAGCGGGAGGGCAGTCCTATGACACGCCCAGCGCGATTTTGTTCCAGCGATGCAACGGGGAGATGAAGGAAATGACGTAGGCCGGACTGTTTCGCTGCGCGCGCAATGAGGGCACTATTGGTTCCGTCATCCCCGCGCAACGGCGAAGCCGTTGTCGCTGGAGATGCGAGCCATGGGGCGCAGCGCGTCCCATGGAGAGCCTCGAAGGATGAGCGGCCCCGACGCAGCCGGGCCGTCGCCCTTCGAGGCTTGCCCTGCAACGCTCCGCGCAGCAGAGCGCGCACCTCAGGGTGACGGGGAGAGATAAGCGCTCGCTGCTCAATCCCGTTATTGCAATGACGATGTGGAGAGAGTTCAACGTCTATCGACCAAATCGACTCGCGGAGAGTCCCCCTCACCCGGAATTCGCGCTTCGCGCGCGAATTCCGGCCTCTCCCCGCACGCGGGGAGAGGCGAAGAACAGCGAGCTAGATCAGCTTCCGCTGCGCCAGGTTCTTCATCAGCGCGCCGATGCCGAAGGTCCAGGGTTCGCACTGGTCGCTGCCGCGCATGCGGTTGACGAGCTTGCCGAGTTGGGGCGCTGCGATCGTGACGATGTCGTCGCGCTTGTGGGTGAAGCCCTGCCCCGGCGCGTCGCGATCCTTGACCGGCGCGAACATGGTGCCGAGGAACAGCACGAAGCCGTCGGGATATTGATGCACGGGCCCGATCGTCTGCTCAACCAGATCGGTGGGATCGCGGCTGATCTTGCTGATCGAGGAGTGGCCGTCGAGGACAAAACCGTCCGCCCCCTTCACGTTCAGGCTGATGTCGAGCTTGCGCGCGTCGTCGAGCGTAAAACTGTCGTCGAACAGGCGCAGCAGCGGGCCGATCGCGCAGGAGGCGTTGTTGTCCTTGGCCTTCGAGAGCAGCAGCGCCGAGCGCCCCTCGAAGTCGCGCAGATTGACATCGTTGCCGAGCGCACCACCGACAATCTTGCCGCGGCTGGAGACGAACAGCACCAGCTCAGGCTCCGGGTTGTTCCAGGTCGATTTCGGATGCAGACCGGCATCCATGCCGGTGCCGACCGAGGACATAGTCGGCGCCTTGGTGAAGACCTCGGCGTCGGGGCCGATGCCGACCTCGAGATACTGGCTCCAGGCGTTCTGATCGATCAGCACCTGCTTCAGGTGCATCGCCTGATCCGAGCCCGGCTTGAGCTTCGACAGGTCGTCGCCGATCAGCCGTGTCACCTCTTTGCGGATTGCTTCGGCCGAGGCCGGATTGCCCTTGGCCCGCTCCTCGATCACGCGCTCCAGCATCGAGATGGCGAAAGTGACACCGGCGGCCTTCAGAGTCTGGAGATCGACCGGCGCGAGCAGCCAGGGCTTCTTGGGGTCACGCCCGTCGGGTGCCGTGTTGGCCACGATGGCGTCGAGATCGCCGATGCGTTCGCCCTTGGTCGCGGCAAGCGCCTTGGCCGGATTGTCCTCTTCGCAGAGCGCACTGACGGTCGGAAACCTTGCGGTGACGTCGAAGACACCGTCGGCGCGCACGGCGACCACGGCTGGACCATTGACCTGCGGCAGCCAGACGCGGCCGACGAGCGTTCCCCGCGTGCCGTCCTCTGGGAGAAGATCTTTAACCGTCAAAGTCGTCATGGCCCGCGTCCTCGCTGTTTTTCGGACCGGCCGCGTTGAGAGCAGCCGATCCCATTGGCGAAGACCAATAAACGTCTGGCACGGGAAGTCCAGACCGGCAGCGAAGAGCCGCTATGCCCCTGCCCGCGCCTTTATGCGCCTGCGCGCGCCTTGCGGGCTGCAATCTGCTGGAGCGCCCAGCGTGCATTCTTGCGCACATCGGGATCGGCATCGTCGGCGATGACGGCCAGGAACGCTTCGCCGTCGGGATGGGCGATCTCGCCGAGCGCGGCAGCCGCCTCTTTCCGCAAATTGGCCTGGTCGTGGTTGATGCAATTGCCGATCGGGCGCACCGCGCGCTCGATCTTCATCTTGCCGAGGCTGCGGATCGCCTTCAGCCGCACCTGCCAGAATTCGTCGGCAAGGCACGCGACCAGTTGATCGGCCGCAAGCGAACCATTGACGTTGAGGCCGAGCGTTTCCGCCGCCATCTCGCGCACCATCCAGTCGGAATCCTTCAACGCACGCGTGATCGTCTCCGCCGCGGGTTTCAGCTGCGAGAACGCCAGCGCGCTCACGGCGGCGCGGCGCACATGGGCGTCGGGATCGTTGATCAGCGCGGTCAGCGCGGGGATCGATTCTTCCAGCTTCAGGAAGCCGATCACGCCGATCGCCTGCACGCGCACCGCGGCGTCAGAATCCAGCAGCGCTTCCAGCGCCGGCTTCAGCGTATCCTTGCAGCGCAGCTCCTTCAGCGCGCGCAACGCGCCCATGCGGACGAAGGCGTGGGCGTGCTTGACCAGCGGCAGGATGATCTCGGCACAGGCGGGATCCTTGAACTCCGCCATGCTGTCGGCCGCGGCCGACGCCACGATCCTTTCAGGATCAACCAACAGCTTGATCAGCGCCCTCGCCGACTCCGGCCCGTCGAATTCGCCGAGCGCCATCGCGACCTGCTGGCGCACGCCGGCATCGGGATCGGCCACCATGTTGGCGAGATGCGCAACCGCCGCCGGATCGCCGGAATGGCCGAGTGCGATGATGGCGACGCGGCGCTCGGCGGGATCGGCGGCCTGAAGCCGCTCGTCGGCGTCTTCGAGATCGTCATAGGACTCGAACGGGCTCGCCATGACTACCTCAGCAGATAGGGAATGTTGACGGTGACGGCGCCGGTCGGGCAATCCGCCTCGCAGGGCATGCAGTACCAGCATTCATCATAGGCCATGTAGGCCTTGCCGGTCATGTCGCTGATGCGCAGCACGTCGAGCGGGCAGACGTCGACGCAGACCGTGCAGCCCTTGTCGGCGATGCATTTGGCGTCGTCGACGACCACCGGAACCGATGTCTGATAGGACGCGAGAGGCATCGTAATTCTCCTGTTGCTTGTGCGGTGGATCAGGCGGTGGCGCGGATGCGTTGCTTGTCGTAGAGGTCCTTCTCGTCGTCCGCGATCGGCACGACATAGGGCTCCACCGCGCGCTTCTCGCTGGTCATCTTGCCGTCCTGCTTGGAGAGCAGCGTGTGGCAGAACCAGTTCTCGTTGTCCTTCTCCGGAAAATCCGTGCGCCAGTGATAGAGGCCCCAGCGGCTTTCCTCGCGGTAGAGCGAGGCATGCACCGCCATGTCGGCGCAATCCATGATCGACTGCACTTCGAGCGCGCGGAGCAATTCGTGCGCGTTGCGGGCGATCATGTGCTCCTGCATGTCCTGCCGCGTTTCGGCGAGGCGGCGCATGCCGAGCTCGTATTTGCGCGTGACCTTTGGCGGCTGGAGATAGTCGTTGACGAGACGGCGGGTCTTGTACTCGACCTGGTTCGGTGGAATGCCGTCCTCGCGCCTGGTCGGCGCCAGCACGCGGTCGCGTTCCTTGGCGACGTCTGCCGCGTCGAATTCCGCAAAGTCGTGGCTGTCGGCGAACTCCATGGCGTCGATGCCGGCGACCGAGCCGTTGGTGAAGGCACCCAGCATGTAATTGTGCGGCACGCTCGCCATGTCGCCGGCGGCATAGAGGCCGGGCACGGTGGTGCGGGCATTGTCGTCGACGAACACGCCGGAGGCGCTGTGGCCGGAGCAGAAACCGATCTCCGAGATATGCATCTCGATCGACTCGCTGCGGTAGTCGACGCCGCGTCCCTGCTGGAACAGGCCGCGCGTGGGACGCTCGACCTTGTGCAAGGTGGATTCGATCTCGGAGATGGTGTCGGGATGCAAATGCTTGAGCTGAAGGAACACCGGTCCTTTGCCCGACAGCAACTCGTTGTAGAACTCCAGCATCATCTGGCCGGACCAGTAGTCACATTCGATGAAGCGCGAGCCTTCATTATTGGCGGTAAAGGCGCCGAAGGGTCCGGCGACATAGGCGCAGGCCGGGCCGTTATAGTCCTTGATCAGTGGATTGATCTGGTAGCATTCGAGGTTCGCCAGCGCGGCGCCGGCGTGATAGGCCATGGCGTAGCCGTCGCCGGAATTGGCGGCGTTCTCGTAGGTGCCGAACATGTAGCCGGAGGTCGGCAGACCGAGGCGGCCGGCGGCGCCCATGCACAGGATCACCGCCTTGGCCTTGATCACCAGGATCTCGGCGGTGCGGGTGTTGACGCTGATCGCGCCGGCAATGCGGCCGTCGGCGGATTTCAAGAGCCGCGTCGCCATGTAGCGGTTGGAGATCAGGATGCGGGCGCGGCGGAGCTGGCGGTAGAGCGCCTTCTTCACGGTCTCGCCGTTCGGCATCGGCAGCACGTAGGTGCCGATGTGATGCACCTTCTTGACGGCATAGTCGCCGTTCTCGTTCTTCAGGAAGCGGATGCCGAAACTGTCGAGCTCTTCGATGATCTTGTAGCAGTTCTGCGCGTATTTATAGACCGCCTTCTGGTCGACGATGCCGTCATTGGCGATGGTGATTTCCTTGGTGTACTGCTCCGGCGTGGCGTAGCCGGGGATGACGGCGTTGTTGAGCCCGTCCATGCCCATCGAGATCGCGCCGGAACGCTTGACGTTGGCCTTTTCGAGCAGGACGACATTGGCCTTCGGGTTCTTCAGCTTCGCCTTGAGCGCCGCCATCGGGCCGGCCGTGCCGCCGCCGATGACCAGCACATCGCAGGAAACCTCCGAAAGTCCGTCGACGATCTGATCTAGTGCCATCGCTTGCTCCTGGTTCGCCGGCAGGTCCGGCGCCGTTGCATCAGATTTGTTCAGGGGGCTTCTCGGCGATAGCAATTAGTTGTCGCCGCGATGCGATTTGTCCTCACCGCTCGACGAAAGCCTTCTCGATCACGAAATGGCCGGGCTGGCTGTGGTTCCCCTCCACAAAGCCGCGCGCGGAGAGCATTTCGTGCAGCTCCTCCAGCATTCCCGGGCTGCCGCACAGCATGATGCGATCCGTCCCGATATCGAGGCCGGACTGCCCGATATCGTCGAACATCTGGTTGGATGCGATCAAATCGGTGATGCGTCCGCGGTTCTTGAACGGCTCGCGGGTGACCGTCGGGTAGTAGACCAGCTTGTCGCGGATCAGGGGCCCGAAGAATTCGTGATTGCGCAAGCCGTCGACGAGGTGCTCGCCATAGGCGAGCTCGGAGACCTGGCGGCAGCCATGGGCGAGCACGATGGTCTCGTAATTCTCGTAGACGTCGGGGTCCTTGATCAGGCTCGCGAACGGCGCAAGCCCCGTGCCGGTCGAGAGCAATAGCAGCCGCTTGCCTGGAATGAGATTGCCGGTGATCAGCGTGCCCGTGGCCTTGCGGCCGACCAGGATGACGTCGCCCTCCCGGATCTTCTGCAGGCGCGAGGTCAACGGGCCGTCCTGAACCTTGATCGAGAAGAACTCCAACGCCTCCTCGTGATTGGCGCTCGCCATGCTGTAGGCGCGCATCAACGGCTTGCCCTCGACTTCCAGCCCGATCATCGCGAACTGGCCGTTCTGAAAGCGGAAGCCGGGATCGCGCGTCGCCGTGAAGCTGAACAGGCTGTCGGTCCAGTGCCTGACCGACAAAACCGTTTCCTTCTGAAAGGCACTCATCCGTTGTCTCTCCTTAGCCATCGATTGCGCACAAGGTTTCGGAGAGGCGGGATTCCGGCAACGCCGAACTGAAATTCCCGGTCGATTAGTTTCACATTTCGCGGGCGATGATTGAAGATGAGGCAGCAAGCGCAGACGACCACTCCCGCCGCGCATCCGCGCTGGCAATTAGTTGCTATCGCGGCGGTGCCGCGCCCGCGTAGAAGAGAGTCGGAGGTTCGTCATGACCGTGACCGCATTGGTGCCGCCGACCGTGGCCGACTATGAAGCAAGCGCCGATCTCGCGACGCTGCTTGTCCGCACCGCGCAGGCCGATCAACTCAGCCTTCCCGCCGAGCAGCTCCGCCTCTCCTGCAAATGCGCCCACTGCACCCGCGCCCGCTTCGACGGCCGCTTCCCCGAACGCTTCCCGGGCATCGCCATCACCGAGATCGGCGATCTCGGCTACGGGCTGAACATCTCGTTTTCGGACGGGCACAATCGGGGGATTTATCCCAAGCCGTATTTGCTGAGTTTGGCGGGGCGCTAGCTCAACATTCAATGTCGTCCTGGCGAAAGCCAGGACCCATTACCCCAAGAGCGAGTTGCGAAAGCGGGTTGTGGCCACAGCGGCGTGCACCCACACACGCCTGTGGTAATGGGTCCTGGCTTTCGCCAGGACGACGGCTTCATGCATATCGCCCGGTTCCTAACCCCATCTGGCACGGACATTGCTCCTCTTTAGAACGATTTGAACGTTCCGGAGGCAGGTGATGTTGCAGGCGGCCAGTGTGGTTCGCGGGACGGTTCCCGCAACGGGTCGGCCTGCCGGCAGCTCCTCGCTGCTGCTCACCGAGAACCAGCAATGGATCGGCGGACCGCCGCCGCTGATGGACAAGCTGACGCCGCGCGAGCGCGAGCTGGTGCTGAAGCAGGGCCGCCGCAAGGTGCTCAACCGCGGCCAGACGCTGTTCAGCCAGGGCGGCAAGCATGACGGCATCTGGCTGATCGAGAGCGGCCGCATTCGCGTGTTCTACACCTCTCCGCTCGGGCGCGAGATCACGCTGGCCTATTGGCATGTCGGCAATTTCGTCGGCGGGCCCGAAGTGTTCGAGGGCACCGTGCACCAATGGTCCGGCGTTGCATCCAGCAATTGCAGTGTCGTGCACCTGCCCGGAAAAGAGCTGCGGGCGCTTGCCGTGGAGATCCCCAATCTGGCCATCGGCCTGATCGAAGGGCTGACCTTCAAGGGCAAGTGCTATTCGGCGCTGGCCCAGATGCTGGGAACGCGCTCGATCACGCAGCGGCTCGCGCACCTGCTGCTGCATCTCGTCGAGCTCTATGGCGTCGAGGATGCCGACGGCCGGGTGATCGCGGCCGCCTTCACTCATGCCGACATCGCCCACATGGTCGGCGCCACCAGGCAATGGGTCACGATCAGCCTGAAGCGCATGCAGGAGAAGGGAATCGTGCTGACCAAGCGGTCGCAGATCGTGGTCTGCCGGCCCGACGTGCTGGAAGAGATGCGCGGCCAGGCGGCCGACTAAAACCGGCGGCGACCCGCGCGGATGCACATGCAAGCGGCTTTATCGTGCAGGACTGCCCAAGGAGTATGCAATCAGCTTTTCCCGGCAACTAATCGACTGCGACGGTAATTCCGGATTTGCCCTGCCCGCGCCCTCACCCAATCATGGCAACCACAGCACATCCAACCGAATGAGGATGAGAATGGTCCGCCATCTTCCCACGCTCTCGATCGCGATGTCGGTGACGTCGCTGGCGCTTCTCCTCGCACAGCCGGCCATTGCGGAAACCGTCACGCTCGGCATCGGAACGCAGGACACCACGACCAACACGGTGACCGCCGGCGTCGTCATCCGCCAGTTGCATCTCCTCGAAAAATACCTGCCGAAGGACGGCAAATATTCCAACATCAAGTTCGAGCTGGAGTGGCAGAACTTCACGTCCGGTCCGCCCGTCACCAACGCGATGATGGCGAACAAGCTGCAGATCGGCATGATGGGCGACTATCCGCTGATCGTGAACGGCTTCACCTTCGAAACCAATCCCGAGAGCAAGAGCCGGCTGATCGGCATCGCCGCCTACAGCCTGTCCGGCTCCGGCAACGGCATCGTCGTCCACAAGGACTCACCCTATTACGAATTCGCCGATCTCAAGGGCAAGCTCGTCAGCGTTCCCTTCGGCTCCGCCGCGCACGGCATGGTGCTGAAGGCGATGCAGGACCGTGGCTATCCGGCCGATTTCTTCCAGCTCGTCAGCCAGAGCCCGGAGGTCGGCTCGACCAATCTCCAGGAGAAGAAGATCGACGCGCATGCCGACTTCGTTCCCTTCGCCGAGCTCTTGCCGTTCCGCGGCTTCGCGCGAAAGATTTTTGATGGCGTCGAGACCAACCTGCCGACCTTCCACGGCATCGTCGTCCGCACCGACTTTGCGGAGAAATATCCGGAGGTCGTCATCGCCTATCTGAAGGCGGTCATCGCCGCCAACCAGTGGCTGCGGGATGATCCAAAACTTGCCGCCGAAAAGATTCAGGAATGGACCGGCATCAGCAAGGAGGTCGTCTACATCTTCCTCGGTCCCAGCGGCAACATGACCACCGACCCGACCGTCAAGCCGGCACTGATCGATGCCGCCACGACCGACGTCAAGGTGCTGCAGAATCTCGGCCGCATGAAGGAGTTCGATCCGAAGAAGTGGGTCGATGATTCCTACATCCGCAAGGCCTATGCCGAGATGAAGCTCGACTATGACGCGCAACTCGGCAGCACGAAGAATTACGAGATTTCAGGCGAAGACACCTTCTGCAAGAAACCGATCGCCGATCCGCGCAAGGCCGGCGAGGTCTGGGTCGACGGGGCCGGCATCCTGCCGTTTGCGTCGGCGGCCTGCACGCTGGGGGCCTATGCCGACTACAAGGCCAAGGGCAGGAAGATCAACGTCGCCTACGTCTTCGACACCACGCGCGGCATCAAGCTGTTCGCCGACCAGGCCTTCTTCGCGGTCGGCGATGGCGAGGTGGCGCCGTTCCTGCTGAAGAAGGACGCCGAGGCCCATGCCGCCAAGATCAGCGGCAAGGTGCTCGGCTTCGACGACGCGGTGAAGGCGGCGGTCAGCGGAGGCAAGACGTGAGCAGCCCCGCCATCCTCAGACATTCCGAGGACAGCATGCCGGCAGGTACCGCGGAGGCGGACCCCGTCCCCGCCGCATCGCCCGCGACGCCGGCCTCCTTCGGTACGCTTGCGCTGCGCTGGTACCGGCTGAACCGCGGCGGGCTGCGCGCGATCGCGATCGGCATCATGTCGCTGCTCGCCTTCCTGCTGGTCTGGCACCTGCTCACGACCTACCGCGTCGTGTTCTTCGTGCGCTTCACCAACGTGCCCTCGCCGCTCGCGGTCTATGCGAGCTTCACCAAGGCGATCCACGATCCAAAATTCCTGCTGCACATCCTCTTGAGCTGCCGGCGCATCTTCATCGGCTTCTCGCTTGCGGCCATCGTCGGGGTGCCGCTCGGGCTGATCATGGGCCGCTTCAAGCTGGTGCATGAGATCATCTTCCCGGTGGCGGAGGTGCTGCGGCCGATCCCGGCGATCGCCTGGGTGCCGATGGCGATCATGCTGTGGCCGACCAACGAGCAGAGCATCGTCTACATCACCTTCCTCGGCTCGTTCTTCCCGATCCTGGTCAATACGCTGCACGGCATGTCGCTGGTCGATCCCGTGCTGGTGCGCGCCGCGCAATGTCTCGGCGCGCGCGAGCGCTCGATCTTCCGTGAAGTCTATTTCCCGGCTTCGCTGCCGCACATCTTCACCGGCCTCACCGTCGGCATGGGCGTCGCCTGGGTGTCGCTGATCGCCGCCGAGATGATCTCCGGGCAATACGGCATCGGCTATTTCACCTGGGAGGCCTATTCGCTGGTTCAGTATGCCGACATTGCGCTCGGCATGATCGCGATCGGCGTGCTCGGCCTCGGCTCGAGCCTGCTGATCCGGGGCGCCGGACAATTGGTGATGCCGTGGAGGCTGAAATGAACGAGATCCTGGCCAAAGCACCGCAGGGCCATATCGAGGTCAGGAATTTTTCGCTGAGCTATGACAGCATCGAGGGACCGGTTGAGGCCGTCACCGACACCCAGATCCACGTCAATCCGGGCGAGTTCGTCTCGATCGTCGGTCCTTCCGGCTGCGGAAAGTCGACGCTGCTCAATGCGGTCGCGGGCTTCCTCAAGCCGACCACCGGCGTGGTCACCGTCGACGGCGAGAAGGTCAACGGCCCCAGCGCCGAGCGCGGCATGGTGTTCCAGCAATATTCGCTGTTTCCCTGGAAGACGGTGCGGGAGAATGTCGAGTTCGGCCTGAAGATGCGCGGCATGGCGCGCTCCCAGCGCGAGCGCGCGGCGCGCACCCTGCTCGGGCTGGCAGGGCTGGAGGCCTTCGAGAAGCATTATCCGGAAAAGCTCTCCGGCGGCATGAAGCAGCGCGTCGGCATCGTCCGCGCGCTCGCCACGGGACCGAAGGTCCTGCTGCTGGACGAGCCGTTCGGCGCGCTCGACGCTCAGACCCGGGTCATCATGCAGCAGATCCTCACCAACATGTGGCAGCGGCTGAAGATCTCGGTGCTGTTCGTCACCCACGACATCGACGAGGCGATCTTCCTGTCTGATCGGGTCTACTGCATGACCGCGCGCCCCGGCTCGATCAAGGCCGAAATCCCGATTCCGCTGGAGCGGCCGCGGCAGCAATCGATGATGATGTCGTCGGAATTTCTGGCGCTGCGCCGCGGACTGATGTCCTTGATCCGCGAGGAGAGCATCAAGGCGATGGGCGGCGAGATCAGCGATCTGGGCATGCAAGGGCTCAACATCGAGCTGCACGGCGCTTCGCTGGCGGATGTGATCTGACTTCACCTCGCCCCGCTTGCGGGGATGACGGTCTCGTAGGGTGGGCAAAGCGAAGCGTGCCCACCATCTTGGTCGCACGCCGAACCGAACGGTGGGCACGGCGCTTTCGCGCCTTTGCCCACCCTACGGCACCTTCGCGCCCCTCACTTGAACCAGTGCACCAGTGCGATGCTGATGCCGAGCAGCAGCATCAGCGACAGCGTCACGGCCGCGGTCACCCTGCCGCCGACATTGGCGAGCACGCGCACGTCGACGCCGAGCCCGAGCGCGGCCATCGACACCACCGTGAGAAAACCCGTGATCTTCGTCACCGGCCCTACGACGGTGGCCGGCACGATCTCGAGCGAACGCAACGTTGCCAGCACGAGGAAGCCGAGGATGAACCAGGGCACAAGGCGGAAGAATCCGACACTGGTCTTCTTGGCGTCGCTCTGCCAACGCGAAGCCACCAGCGACAGGCCGACGACGACGGGCCCGAGCATCAACACGCGCATCAGTTTGACGAGCGTGCCGATCTGCGTGCTGACGAGCCCGGCCGGCACTGTCGCCGCCAGCACCTGCGGCACGGCATAGACGGTCAGGCCCGCGAGGATGCCGTATTGCGTGGCGGACAATTGAAGGAGCGGAATCAGCAGCGGCAGCCCCAGCACCATCATGACGCCGAGGATCGCGGTGAAGGAGATCGAGGACGCGATCTCATCATTGTTGGCGCCGATGATCGGGGCCACCGCCGCGATCGCCGAATTGCCGCAGATGGAGTTGCCGCAGGCGATCAGGATCGACAGCCGGGTCGAGAGACCGAGCAGGCGGCTGAGGCCGAAGCTGGCGCTGAGCGCGACCACGACGACGGCGGCGATCGAGGCCAGCAGCGCGACGCCCGAGGCCGCAATGGCGGCAAAGCTGATGGAAGCGCCGAGCAGCATCACCGCGACTTCGAGCAGCTGCTTGGCGCTGAAGGCGATACCGGCCTGCCAGCGTGGCGCGGGCTTCCAGAAGCTGCGCAAGGCCATGCCGAGCAGGATCGCCATCACCAGCGCCTCGACATAGGGATGCTCGAAAACGCCCAGTTCCGCCCGCTCCAGCAGGGCCGAGACACCGGCGACAGCGATACAGAGGAGAACGCCGGGGATCAGCGCGAGAAGGCGGCTTGCGGTGGTGGCCGGCTTGGCCGTGGCCGAACTGGATGCTTGATTCTGCGACACAAATCTCTCCCGGAGGAGAAGGATTTATACGCAGGACGACCCGGTTGGGAAATAAGTTTTCGACATATCAGGCCCGAGGGAAGTTCTGTCCTCAGGCCCCGATGCGATGCCTCAGAAGATCAGGCTCTTGGCGAGCGAGGCAACGCGGCTGAAGCTGTCATAGACGCCCGGCTCGAAAAACGCCGCACGCGCAAACACGATGGCCGCAACCAGGGACCAGAACAGGCCCGTTCCGGCCCGGAGCAGGTATTTTGACGCGCGCGAACGCGGCTGGGTGTCCGTCGCAGACACCAGGCGCTCGCCAAACGGTTCAAATCCAGTGCGTTCCATGATCAGGCCAGTCGTTTGATTTCTGGACAGAATGTCGTCGTTTCCGCCCCGATCAGCAATGGAAGCGATTGGCTTTTTTGGTCCCGGGAAAGAAAACTCCTTCCGTGCCGGGAGGCCGGGACGATGGTTTTCTTCTTTCGGGGCCCTGTTGGCTCCGGCAGCCCGGCTAGAGGGCCAGATAACGGCGACGGATCGCGTCGTTGGCCTTCAGCTCATCGATGTCAGCCGCATAGACGATCTGGCCCTTGTCGATCACCGTGGCGTGGCTCGCCAGGCCCAGGCAGAAATGCATGTTCTGTTCGGCGATCAACACGGTCGAACCGAGCGAGCGGAGCTGCCGTAACAACTCCCCGATCCGCTGCACGATGATCGGCGCAAGCCCCTCGCTCGGCTCGTCGAGCAGCAGCAGCGCCGGATTGCCCATCAACGTGCGCGCGATCGCAAGCATCTGCTGCTCGCCGCCCGACAGGCGCCCCGCGATGCGATGGCGCAGCGGCTCCAGCAGCGGAAAGACCTCGTAGATGCGCTTGATCGACCATACGTCCTCGCCGTCCGGTCCGCGCTTTTTGCCGATGACAAGATTGTCCTCGACCGTGTGCTCAGGAAAGATCTGGCGGTCCTCCGGCACGAAGCCGAGCCCGGCGCGCGCAATGCTGTGCGGCTTGAGGCCGGAGATCACCGCGCCGCGCAGGCTCACTTTGCCCCGCCGCGGCGGCGCCAGGCCCATGATCGCCTTCATGGTGGTGGACTTGCCGGCGCCGTTGCGCCCCAACAGCGCCATGGTCTCGCCCTGACGTACCGACAGGCTGACGCCGAACAGGATCTGGCTGGTGCCGTAATAGACGTCGAGATCGGCGACCTCGATGATGGCTGCGCTCATGCGGCGGCTCCCGCATGTTCGGTGCCGAGATAGGCCTCGATCACCGCGGTGTTGTTGCGGATCTCGTCGGGCGTGCCGGTGGCGAGAATGCGGCCGTAACAGAGCACGACGATTTTTGGTGCGATCTTGAACACGATGTCCATGTCGTGCTCGATGAAGACGACGGTGATCTTCTCGCGCTCCCAGAGCTCGCRCACCTTGTCGATCATGCGCCAGCGCTCTTCCGGGCCCATGCCGGCGGTCGGCTCGTCCAGCAGCAGCACTTTCGGTTCGAGCACCAGCGCCAGCGCAATGTCGAGCAGCTTCTGGTCACCGTGCGACAGCGTCGCGGCTGTGCGGTTGCGTTTTCCCGCCAGGCCCAGCAATTCCATCACATACTCGGCACGGTCGCGCGTCTCGGGCAACGGAAAGCGCTTGTGCAGCACCGCCGACGTGCGCTGGTCGGCGCTGACCGCGGCGAGCATGGTCTCCTGCACCGTGAGCGATTTGAAAATGCTGGCCACCTGGAACGCGCGGCCGATGCCGTGGCGCACGATCTCCGGCGGCGACCGGCCGGCCAGGTCGACGCCGTCGAGCAGGACCTGGCCGGAATCCGGCCTCAAGGCGCCGGTGATCAGGTTGAAGAACGTGCTCTTGCCCGCGCCGTTCGGGCCGATCACCGCGGTGAGCGAGCCGTCGGGGAAATCGAGCGTGACGTCGTTCGTCGCCTTCACGCCGCCAAAGGATTTTGCGAGGTTGCGGATTTCAAGCATGGTGCGTCTCGCGCAGTTGTCTGGCATCGTCATTCCGGGATGGTCCGTCAGGACCAGACCCGGAATCTCGAGATTCCGGGTTCGCACTTCGTGCGCCCCGGAACGACTGCCCGATGGATAAACCTGACATCACTAGCGCTCCTCGCCTGCGTCGCGACGGTGTGCGAACCATTCGGCGACGAAATCGAGCAGGCCCTTGCGCAGGCCCAGCGCGAAGAACAGGATGACCACGCCGAGCACGATGCCATGATATTCGGTGAACCGCGTGACGGTGTCGTTGAGCAGCAGCAGCAGCACCGTGCCGACCATTGGTCCGAGGAAGGTCGAGACGCCGCCGAGCATGTTGATGAAGATGCCCTCGCCCGAGATCGTCCAATAGGCGAATTCGGGATAGGCACCGGAGACGAACAGCGCCATCACCATGCCGCCCATCGACGCGAACAGCGCCGCCAGCACGAACACGGTGAGTTTTGCGCGCCAGACGTCGATGCCGAGGAAGCTCGCGCGCGCGGCATTGTCACGGATCATGCGCAGCGTGTAGCCGAACGGCGACTGCGCGATCTGCCGCATCGCGAGCAGGCCAAGGATCAAAAGCGCGCAGCTCGCGACATAGAGATGGACATGGTTGGAGAGATCGACGCCGAGAAACACCGGCCGCGGAATGCCGCCGCGCAGTCCCTGGTCGCCGCCGGTGAAGGAGGCCCAGGACAGGATGGTCGAGTGGATCAGCATCTGGAACGCCAGCGTGACGAAGGCGAAATAGATCTCCTTCAACCGCACGCAGATCGCGCCGATGACGGCAGCGACCACGGCGGTGATCGCAAGCGTCGCGACGAAGGCTACCGGGATCGGCACGCCGAGCCGCTGCATGATCAGGCCGTAACCATAGGCGCCCAAGCCAAAGAACATGCCATGGCCGAACGAGGTCAGGCCGGTATAGCCGACCAGCAGATTGAGCGAGGTCGCGAACAGGCCGTAGGCCGAGCAGCGGATGACGAAGTCGAGCAGCGCCTTGCTGCCGGTGAACAGCGGCAGGCTCGCGAGCACGGCAAAGGCGAGCAACGCGATCAGCACGTCGCGATAGCGTTGCAGCACCGCACCGTTGCGCACCGGCACCAGCCTCTCGGCGCGTCCGGCCTCCAGCTCGGTCATGCCGCCTCCTTGCCGAACAGGCCGGTGGGCTTGGAGACCAGCACGATCACCATGAACAGATACATCAGGCCTTCCGTGAACAACGGAAAGCCCTGGGAGCCGAAGGAGCGGATCAGGCCGATCAGCAGCGCGCCGATCAGCGCGCCGAGGATCGAGCCCATGCCGCCGATCACGGTGACGATGAAGGATTCGATCAGCACCGAAAATCCCATGCCCGGCGTCAGCGACCGCACCGGCGCGGCGAGCGCACCGGCGAGCCCCGCCAGCATGCCGCCAAGCGCGAACACGCCGCCATAGATCAGGCCGGTGTTGATGCCGAGCGCGGAGACCATGCCGGGATTATGCGCCGCCGCCCGGATCACCTTGCCGATGCGGCTGCGCGACAGGCCAAAGCCGAGCACGGCGGCCGCGACCAGCGCCACGCCGATCAGCAGCAGATAGTAAGGCGGCACCACGCCGCCGGCGATGAACAGCGGCATCACCTGGAATGCCGCCGGCATGCCCATCGACTTGAATTCCGGCCCCCAGATCAGCCGCACCACATCGTCGAAGATCAGCACGAAGGCGTAGCAGACCAACAGCTGCATCAGCACGTCCGCGCCATAGACGCGGCTCATGAACACGCGCTCGAAGACCAGGCCGAGGATCGCGGTGCCGGCCGCGCCCGCGAGTATCGCCAGCGCGAAGCTGTCGGTGAGCTGATAGGCCGTCATCGCGAAGTAGGCGCCGAACATGTAGAAGGCGCCGTGGCTGAAATTGACGATCTTGAGCACGCCAAAAATCAGGGTCAGCCCGACCGCGACCAGGAACAGCAGCATGCCGATGATGAGCCCGCTGGTGGTTTGCGTCACCAGGCAGGCGGAACTGGAAAGGCAGCCGGCAAGCGCGTCGAGATCCACGGGTGCACTTTCATTGCGGCGCGCCTGATACGGCGCGGAGAACCAAAACAAGACGGCGGAGACGGTCGCCCGTCTCCGCCGAACGCGTTGTCAGGTGTAGCCCTTGCTCTTCTTCCACTCGGCCTCGAGCTCGAAGATGGTCTTCCAGTCGCCGGCCTTGACCTCCGGCACATAGGGCTCCTGCGGGATCGTGGTGCCCCAGCCGATCGCGTAGCCGACCAGCGTGTGGTCGTCGGCGCGCATCGTCACGGAGCCGTCGGCGCCGAACGGGCATTTGATGGTGAGGCCGGCCAAGGCCTCCGCGATCTTCTTGCCGTCGGTGGAGTTCGCCTTCTTGGCGGCTTCGGCGAGGAACATCACCGCGGTGGCGTTCTGCCACGACCAGTTGGTCGGATACTCGTTGTACTTGGCCTTGTAGGCATCGCCCCAGGCGGCATTTTCCGGCGTGGTCGGGAACGTCTTGATGTAGCGGTTGCCGGAGTGGATGCCCTTGGGCAGGTTCTTCACCACCGTGAGCGCGGTGTAGTCGGCCATGTTGACCGCGAACACCTCCATCTGGCCGAACATCGCGTAGATGTTGGCCTGGTCGATGTAGGAGGTGAGATCGCCGCCCCACAGACAGGAGTACAGCGCCTGCGGTTTCGCCTGCAAAATCTTGGTGACGACCTCGGTGTAGTCTGGCTGGAACAGCTTTGGCCAGGACTCGCTGATGACCTCGACGTCGGGCGCGAAGCGCTTCAGGTACAGCGTGAACTCGCCGGTGGTGTCGCGGCCATAGGCATAGTCGGGCGAGCAGGTCGCCCATTTCTTCAGGCCCTTGGCCTTGGAGATCGAGGCGGCGTAGCTGCCGCCGACGATGGAATCGTGAATGCCCTGCCGCACGCAGCGGAACGCATTGGGAATGTGCTGCTTGGGATCGGCGGTCAGCGAAGAGGCTTCCGAGCAGGTGTGGACGCAGAGCACGCCGAGATCGCGCGCCACTTCATGCACCGCGAAAGAGCCGGAGGACGCCTCGCCGTCGATCAGCCACTCGCAGCCGTCGGTGTTGACGAGTTCGCGCGCGACGCGGGCGGCTTCCTGCGGCTGGCCCTTGGAGTCGCGGATCACCATCTCGATTGGCCGACCGGCAAGGCCGCCGGCGGCGTTGACCTTCTCGACCTCGAGCATCACCGCATTGCGCGAGGACGTGCCGAGCTGCGCGACGCGGCCGGACAGAATCGTCGGCATGCCGATCTTGATGGTCTTGGCCTGAGCGCGCGCCACCCAGGGCGCGGCAACACTCATCGCTCCGGCACCCATCAGCGCCAGTGTCGAGCGGCGGCTGATGCCCGGTCTGCGGGTTCTCGTCATCTTTTTTCCTCCCTCTGTCGGGTCGGCGTGTCCTGATCCCTGCCGGAGATCGTCTCGTCTCCGTGTTCCCAACAATTTCAGAGGCAGGGGGGTGACGTCAAGCCAAAGATGAATTACGAGTCATAATTCATCGAGGGAGGAAATGAGGCCGACACCGGCCCAAAGCCCGCAAATGATCAACCTTTCGAGCTTCATCGCCTTTCACGCCCGGCGGACGCCGGAGCGGCCCGCGCTGAAATATCGCGGCGAGGAGATTTCCTACGCGGCCTTCGACGCGCGCATCCGGCAAGTCGCCGGCTGGCTCGCCGGACAGGGCATCGGTGCCGGTGACGTCGTGGCCGTCCTGATGAAGAACAGCGCGGCGTTCCTGGAGCTGGTCTTCGCCACCAGCCATCTCGGCGCGGTGTTTCTGCCGATCAACTTCCGCCTCTCCCGCGACGAGGTCGGCTACATCGCCGGCAATGCCGGCGCCCGCCTGCTGATCGTCGACGAAGAGCTGGCGGCGAACGCGGCGGGCGCAACGGTGGTCGTGCTGAACCAAGCCGCGCAGCACAGCGTGACGCACCTCGCAGGCGACGCGCCGCCCGCCCCCATCCACGTCCGCCAACCGTCCGACCTGATGCGGCTGATGTACACTTCGGGCACGACCGACCGTCCCAAGGGCGTGATGCTCGCTTACGACAATTTCTACTGGAAGTCGGCCGACCAGACCATCGCACTGGGCTTGAGCGCCGAGACGCGGCTGCTCGTCGTCGGCCCGCTCTATCACGTCGGCGCGCTCGACCTGCCCGGGATCGCTGTGCTCTGGCATGGCGGCTTCATCCGCATCGAGCGCAACTTCGAGCCCGAGGCGGCGCTTGCCGCCATCGCGGAGGACCGGCTCAACGCAGCCTGGTTCGCGCCGGTGATGACCACCGCGATGCTCACCTGCCCCACCCGTGAGCGCTACGACGTCTCCAGCCTGAGATGGGCGATCGGCGGCGGCGAGAAGACGCCGGAGGTGCGCATCCGCGCCTTCTCGGAGTTGTTCCGCAACGCGCGCTACATCGACGCCTATGGCCTCACCGAAACCGTGGGCGGCGACACCTTCATGGAGGCCGGCCGCGAGATCGAGAAGATCGGCTCGACCGGCCGCGCCATCACCCATGTCGCGATCGAGATCCGCGACGAGGCCGGTGAGAGGCTGCCGCCGAACGTCAACGGCGAGATCTGCCTGCGCGGGCCCAAAATTACGCGCGGCTATTGGAAGGATCCGGAGAAGACGGCGGCCGCATTCTTCGGCGACTGGTTCCGCAGCGGCGACGTCGGCTATCTCGACGACGACGGCTTCCTCTATCTGACCGACCGCAAGAAGGACATGATCATCTCCGGCGGCGAGAACATCGCCTCCTCCGAGGTCGAGCGTGTCATCTACGAGCTACCGGAGGTGCGCGAGGTCGCGGTGATCGGCCTGCGCGATGCGCGCTGGGGCGAGAAGCCGGTCGCCATCGTCGTGCTGGCCGAAGGCGCCACGCTCGAGCTGCCTGCCCTCACCGAGCACTGCCGCGCGCGGCTGGCGAGCTTCAAGGTGCCGAAACAGCTCGTTGTCCGCGACAGCCTGCCGCGCAACCCGAGCGGAAAAATCCTCAAGCGCGTGCTGCGCGCCGAGCTGGAGACTGTTGAATGACGCGAGCAGACACCGCGGCAAAAGTGACGAAGCTCAACCGCGTCGAGCGCAACGCCTGGACCAAGCAGAAGATCTTTGACGCCGCGACCAAAGTCGTCGGCAAACATGGTTATGCCGAAGCCTCCGTGGCCCGCATCACCGAGCAGGCCGGCGTCGCGCAAGGCACCTTCTACAATCACTTCGAGAACCGCCAGGAGCTGCTCGATCAGCTGCTGCCGAAAATCGGCCTCGACATGGTCGAGTTCATCCGCGCGCGCACCGGCACGGCCGATGCGGCGCGGCAGGAGATCGAGCGCTTTTCGGCCTTCTTCGACTTCATCTGCGAGGTGCCGGAATTTTTGCGCATCCTCAACGAGGCCGAATTCTTCGCTCCCGTCGGCTACCAGAAGCACCTCGACAACATCTCGACCGCCTATGTCCGCATCCTGCGCCGCGCCCGGCTCGCCGGGGCCATCGAGGACTACAGCGACGAGGAGTTCGAGGCGATCGTCCACATGCTGATGGGCTCGCGCGGCTATCTCAGCCGCCGCTACTCCTATTCGAAAGGCGGCGTCAGCGCCGTGCCCGATCACGTCATCTCGGCCTATCGCAAGCTGATGACGCGCGGCCTGTTCAGTTCATCCGGGGATCAGGAAACACCATGAACATCGCATCTCCACGCAAGCCGCTCGACCTCGCCTCGGCGATTGCCGAAGGCGATATCCGCTGCCTCCTGATGGTGCTGGTGCACATGACGGGCGACGAGCGCTGGCTCGAGCCGCCCTATTTGCCGAAGCGCGACATCCGCCTGATCCCCGATCCCGAGGCCGGCGTGCCCAGGGAGGTTCAGGACGAAATTCGCGCCGCGGTCGTCAACCTCTTTGCCGACGGAGCGCCCAAGCCCGTGATCGCCGACCCCGGCGACACGCTGCTGCTGAGGATGATGCGCGCCTGCCTCGGCGAAAACGTCGCGCCGGAATATGCGCCGCTGATGCGCGAAGAGATGGGTTTTGTGGCGCGCGAACCGCGCTGGACCAATCGCCCTTCCGACGGCAAACTCGCCGATCAGCACGTCCTGATCGTCGGCGCCGGCGTCTGCGCCATCGCGCTTGGCGTGACGCTCGGCCATCTCGGCATCCCCTACACCATCGTCGAGAAGAACGACGAGCTCGGCGGCACCTGGTGGATCAACCGCTATCCGGGCTGCGGCGTCGATACGCCGAACCACTCCTATTCCTATTCCTTCAGCTCGCACAACGAATGGACGCGGTATTTCTGCCAGCGCGAGGAGCTGCTCGGATATCTCCAGAAGGTTGCCGACGCATACGGCATCCGCAAGCATCTGCGCGTCAACACCGAGCTGACCTCGGCGCGCTGGGACGAAGGCAAGCGGCGCTGGATCTCCACGCTGAGGACGCAGAACGGCGAAGAAACCTTCGAATCCACCGCGCTGGTCTCGGCCATTGGCCAGCTCAACGACCCCTCCCGCGCCCGCTTCGAGGGCGAGGACGATTTTGCGGGAACGATCCTGCATTCGGCGCTGTGGACCGATGACATCAAGCTCGACGGCAAGCATGTTGCCGTGATCGGCACCGGCGCCACCGCGATGCAGCTCGTGCCGGCGATCGCCGGCCGCGTCGCCTCCGTCACCGTGTATCAGCGCAGCGCGCAATGGGCGCGGCCGGTGCAGGGCTATGCCGATCCGATCAGCGAGGGCGCGCGCTGGCTGCTCGCGCATCTGCCGTTCTATGTGCAGTGGTATCGCTTCAACATGTTCTGGCGCTATGGCGACGGACTGTTGCCCTTCCTGCGCAAGGACCCGGCCTGGCCGCATCCCGAGCGCGCCGTCAACAAGGGCAATGACCGGCACCGGCAGGAGCTGACCGACTTCATCCTCACCGAGCTGAAGGATCGCCCCGACCTGATTGCCAAATGCGTGCCGACCTACCCGCCCTATGGCAAGCGCATCCTGCTCGACAACAACTGGTTCAAGACATTGACGCGGCCGAATGTCGAGCTGGTCACCGACGGGGTCGACCATTTCGATCAGGGCGGCATCGTCACCGCCGACGGCGAGCACCGCCCGGCCGACATCATCGTGATCGCGACCGGGTTCAAGGTCACGGAAATGGCGGCCCGCCTCGACATCACCGGCCGCGACGGCAAGAATCTGCGCGACAAATGGGGCCACGACAATCCGACCGCGTTTCTCGGCCTCACCGTGCCCGATTTTCCCAACTTCTTCTGCATGCTGGGGCCGAACTCCGGCCCCGCCCATGGCGGCAGCGTGATCTTTCAGTCGGAATGCCAGAGCCGCTACATCTCCGCCTGTCTGGTCGACATGATCGAGCACGACGTTTCCGCCATCGACGTCCGCCAGGACGTGCACGACGACTACATCCGGAAGGTGGACGCCGAGCACGAGGGCATGATCTGGACCCATCCGGGCATGACGACCTACTATCGCAACTCAAGCGGCCGCGTGTTTTCCGCGATGCCGTGGCGCTTCGTCGACTATTGGCGCATGACGCATGATCCGGATTTGAGGCAGTACAAGCTGACGAAGGGGTAGACTGTAGGGAGAGACCGATGCCCAAGCCGCGCGTACGCATCTACACCGACTACAAGAGCCCCTACGCGTTCGTCGCCAACAAGCGGCTGTTCGCGCTCGAGGAGACGCATGGCGTCGAGCTGGAGTGGCTGCCCTATACGCTGCGCGTCGCTGAATTCATGGGGACGGTCGAGGAGCGCACGCCGCATTTCTGGCGCAAGGTGCGCTACGCCTATATGGACGCACGTCGCTACGCCAATGCGCAAGGGCTCGTCATGAAGGGCCCGCGACGGATCTACGACGCGTTCTATTCCAGCGTCGGCATGCTGTTCGCGCAACGCCACGGCTTTTTCCGTCCCTACCACGACACGGTGTTTCGCCGCTTCTGGAGCCACGAGCTGGAGATCGATGATCTCGGAGAGATCACCGGCGTCGTCACCGCATGCGGCGGATCGGCCAGCGAATTCGCATCCTACGTTCACGGCCCTGCCCGTGCCGAGCACGATCGCATCATCGATGAAGCCGAGGCGCTGGGCGTGTTCGGCGTTCCCACCATGGTGTTCAATGGCGAGCTGTTCTGGGGCGGCGACCGCATCGACATGCTGATCGGGCGCATCGAGAAGCCCGAGACCATCGCGGCCGCGCTCGGCAGCCGTCACCGCAAGCCGGTATAGGCTGCGCCCCTACGCCGCCAGCCCGCTCTCCACCGGAGCGAATTCCAACCCGAGGCTCTCCGCCACCGCCTTGTTGGTGATACGACCGCGGTGGACGTTGAGCCCGTTGCGCAGATGCGGATTTTCCAGCACCGCGGCAAAGCCCTTGTTCGCAAGCATCAGGCCGAACGGCAGGGTCGCGTTGTTTAGCGCCTGGCTGGACGTCACCGGCACCGCGCCCGGCATGTTGGCGACGCAATAATGCACGATACCGTCGACCTCGTAGGTCGGATCGGTATGCGTGGTCGCATGCGAGGTCTCGAAGCAGCCGCCCTGGTCGATGGCGACGTCGACCAGCACCGCGCCGGGCTGCATCGATTTGAGCATCGCGCGCGTGACGAGCTTTGGCGCGCTCGCGCCGGGCACCAGCACCGCGCCGATCACGACGTCGGCGGCAAAGACCTCCTCCTCGACCGCCTCGATGGTCGAGAAGCGGGTGCGCACCCGCCCGAGAAAGACATCATCCAGCTCGCGAAGACGAGGAATCGAGCGGTCGATCACCGTGACTTCGGCGCCAAGGCCCGCCGCCATGCGCGCGGCCTGGGTTCCCACCACGCCGCCGCCGAGCACGACCACGCGCGCCGGCTGCACGCCGGGCACGCCGCCCAGAAGCAAGCCGCGGCCGCCGGCCGACCGCTTGAGCGCGGCGCCGGCGGCCTCGATGGCGAGGCGGCCGGCGACTTCGCTCATCGGCGCCAGCAGGGGGAGGTGACCGTCCGCGTCGGTGACGGTTTCATAGGCGATCGCGGTGCAACCGGAGGCGAGCAAGCCCTTGGCCTGTTCGGGATCCGGCGCGAGATGGAGATAGGTGAACAGGATCTGGCTTTCGCGAAGCTGAGCCCATTCGCTGCGCTGCGGCTCCTTCACCTTCACGATCATCTCGCAGTTGGCGAAGACGTCGCGGGCGGTCCCGGCGATCGCGGCCCCTGCGCGCCGATAGACCTCATCGGAGGCGCCGATGCCGCTGCCGGCGCCGGTCTCGACCGTCACCTGGTGCCCGGCCGCAACATATTCGCGGACGGCGCCCGGGGTGAGCCCGACGCGATATTCCTGCACCTTGATTTCCTTGGGCACACCGACGCGCATCCCGGGCTCCTTCCAACGTTCCGATTCACAACGTCATGGTAGCGACGGGTGAGGTTTGGTTTCGTGCAAATATCCGCTAGGTTCGGCCTCCCCGCGCCGGTTTCGGGCGCGCAAACGCCCTTTCACGCTGGAAACGAAACCTTGGCCCTCGACCGGAAAGATCTCGCCATCCTTGCGGAACTCACGACCAATGCACGGGCCAGCCACACCGAGCTTGCCAACAAGGTCGGCTTGTCCAGCACGGCGCTGGCGCGGCGGCAAAAGGCGCTGGAGGACGACGGCTACATCCAGGCCTACCAGGCCGCGCTCGACCTCAGGCAGTTCGGCCTCACCACGACGGTGCTGGTGCGCATCGCGCTGGAGAGCCAGAGCGACGAGGCGCTGAAGGCGTTCGAGGTGGAGGTGGTGAAGTGCCCCTCCGTGGTGCGCTGCTTCCTGATGTCGGGCACCGACGACTACATCCTGATCGTGCTCGCCCGCGACATCCAGGACTTCGAGCGCATCCACCGCACCGAACTGTCGCGCCTGCCGCGCGTGGCGCGGGTGCAATCGAGCTTCGCGCTGCGCGAGATCGTCAACCGCGCCGTGCCGACCGTGGTGTTCGGCGAGGCGAAGCGCTGACCGCAGTCCGGGGACAGTAGAGCCCGTCGGGAACCAAGCGAGCGGTCGTCAGTTGGGCGCTATTGGCCAGCAGAGGCGACACGCCCTCGCGTCAGCACGCCTGACCTCTCCGCCCGGCTCCGTCGCAAGGAATAAGACATGGCCCAAGACACGGCCCAAGACACGGCCCAAGACTTGGCCCAAGACTCGGCCGATGCCACGCATCAGATCGCCGAACGCATTCCGATCGATCTCGTCGTCAATGGCGTCAGGCGCACGCTCGACCTGGTGCCCTGGACCACGCTCCTGGATGCCTTGCGTGACCATCTCGGGCTGACCGGCACCAAGAAGGGCTGCGATCACGGCCAATGCGGCGCCTGCACCGTGCTGGTGGATGGCCGCCGCGTCAATTCCTGCCTGACGCTGGCCGTCATGAAGGACGGCGCCGAGATCACGACCGTCGAAGGCCTCGCCAGCGACGGCACGCTGCATCCCCTGCAACAGGCCTTCATCGATCACGACGCCTTCCAGTGCGGCTATTGCACATCGGGCCAGATATGTTCGGCGGCCGGCCTCTTGGCCGAAGGCCGCGCCGGCGACGCCGACGAGATCCGGGAACTGATGAGTGGAAATCTCTGCCGCTGCGGCGCCTATCCGAACATCGTCGCCGCCATCCAGCAGGCAATGGGCCGGCCATGAACAACTTCCAGTACTCCCGCGCCACCGACGTTGCCGACGCGATCCGGCTGCTGGCCGCCGATCCCGGAGCTAAACTAATTGCCGGCGGGACCAACCTGATCGACCTGATGAAGGAGAATGTCGAGCGCCCCTCCCGCCTGATCGACATTTCCCGCCTGCCGCTGCGCAAGGTCGAGGAGACGGGCGACGGCGGCCTGCGCATCGGTGCCTTGGTGCCGAATTCGGACCTCGCCTACCATCCGTTGATCGAGCAGCGCTATCCCCTGCTCGCAAGCGCCATCCTGGCGGGTGCCTCGGCGCAGTTGCGTAACATGGCCTCGGTCGGCGGCAATCTGATGCAGCGAACGCGTTGCGCCTACTTCTATGACACCGCGACGCCGTGCAACAAGCGAACTCCCGGCAGCGGCTGCTCGGCGATCGACGGCCTCAACCGCAATCATGCGATCCTGGGCACGAGCGCCGCCTGCATCGCGACCAACCCGTCCGACATGAGCGTGGCGCTGGCCGCGCTCGGCGCGCTTGTGCACATCGCGGGCCGCTCCGGCGAGCGCACCATCGCCCTGACCGATTTCCATCGACTTCCCGGCGACACGCCTCACGTCGATACCAATCTCGGCCCCGGCGAAATCATCACGGCGATCGAACTGCCGCCACGCGGTTTTGCCGAGAACTACAGCTATCTGAAGATCCGCGACCGGCTGTCCTATGCCTTCGCCCTGGTCTCGGTTGCAGCTGCGCTCGAGATGGAGGGCAACGCGATCAGCGAAGCACGCGTGGCGCTTGGCGGCGTGGCTCACAAGCCCTGGCGCAGCCGCGAAGCCGAAGCGGCGCTGCGCGGCCAGGCCGCGACGCCGGAGCATTTCTCGCGCGCTGCCAATCTCCTGCTGCAGGGAGCAACGGCCCGGTCGCATAACGGCTTCAAGATCGAGCTCGCGCGCCGCGCCATCGTGCGGACGCTGACGCAGGCCGCGAGCGCCACGCCGCAATCCCAGGCTCACAAGAAGATCGCGTGAGGGACCGATGAACGCCTATGTCGGAACACCAACGTCCCGCGTCGACGGCCGGGCCAAGGTCACCGGCGCCGCCAAATATGCCGGCGAATTTCCGGCCGACGGCCTCGTCCATGGTTTCGTCGTCGCTTCCACCATTCCAAGCGGGCGCATTGCCCGCCTCGACCCCGCCGAGGCGCTGAAGGTGAAGGGTGTGCTCGACGTGTTCACGCATGCCAACCGCCCGCCACTCGCAGACAACGACGAGGCCTGGAAGGACGAGGTGGCGCCCGAGCAAGGCTCGCCTTTCCGTCCACTGTATGACGACACGATCAAGTTCAACGGCCAGCCGATCGCACTGGTCGTGGCCGAGAATTGGGAAACCGCAAAATTCGCCGCGACCCTGGTGCGCGTCGAATACCAGGAGGACCAGGCGTTTGCGACCGATCTCGAAGCCGAGCGCAGCAAGGCCGCCGAGGTGGAGAAGCCGCACAAGCCGCGCGGTGATGCTCCAGCGGCGCTTGCCGGGGCTGCCGTGCGGCACGAAGCGGACTATTTCATTCCGACCGAGCATCACAACCCGATGGAGCTGTTCGCGACCACGGCGGTCTGGAACGGGGACGGCAGGCTCACGGTCTACGACAAGACGCAGGGCGTCCAGAACGTCCAAAAGTTTCTCTGCGGCGTCTTCGACAAGAAGCCGGATGATATCCGCGTGGTCTCGCCCTATGTCGGCGGCGCCTTCGGTTCAGGCTTGCGGCCGCAATATCAGGTGGTGCTGGCAACGCTTGGTGCGCTCGCGCTGAAGCGGTCCGTTCGCGTCGTGCTGACGCGGCAGCAGATGTATGGACTCGGGTACAGGCCGGCGACCATCGAACGCATCGGGCTCGGCGCGAAGTCCGACGGCACGCTCGACGCCGTCACGCACGAGGCCACCGCCATCACCTCACGCTACGAGGATTTCTCGCGCAACGACGCCGGCTGGGCCGACCAGCTCTACCGAAGCCCGAACACGCGCCTCGCGCACAAGCTCGTCCGCCTCGACGTCTCCACCCCCTGCGACATGCGCGCGCCAGGGGCCGCTTCCGGCGTCTGCGCGCTCGAATGCGCCATGGACGAGCTGGCCGTCGCGCTCAAGCTCGATCCCGTCGAGCTGCGGCTGAAGTGCTATTCGGACCGCGACCAGAGTGAAGACCTGCCCTACACCAGCAAGCAACTGCGCGAATGCTACGCACGCGGCGCGGAGGCCTTCGGCTGGAGCCGGCGCAATCCTGCGCCGCGCTCCATGCGCGACGGCAAGGAGCTGGTCGGCTGGGGCATGGCGACGGGCGTGTGGGAAGCGCTGCAGATGCCGGTCGCGGTGCGTATCGTGCTGACGTCGAACGGCCATGCCGAGGTGTCCTGCGCCGCGTCTGATATCGGCACCGGCACCTACACCATCGTGGCACAGGTGGCCGCCGACGCCCTCGGGCTGCCGATCGAGAATATCGACGTGAAGCTTGCCGACTCGGCCTTGCCGCAGGCCCCTGTCGAAGGCGGTTCCTGGATGGCGGCGTCGGCCGCGCACGCCGTGCTGGGCGCGGCCGACGACATTCGCCAGGAGCTCGCACGGCTCGCCAAGGCGATGCCCGCCTCGCCCCTCGGCGGCGTCGATGCGCCCGATGTGATCCTTGTCGATGGCACGATCGCCAGGGCCGCCGACAAGGCTCGTGCCGTCTCGATCGCCGACGCGATGCGTCACGGCAAGCTCGAGCGGATCGAGAAAGAGAAGCTCAATCATTTCTCGGAGGACAAGTCGCACGCGCGCAACACCCATTCGGCGGTCTTCGCCGAGGTCAAGGTTGACGAAGAACTGGGCGTCATCCGCGTCGCGCGTGTCGTGAGCGCCGTCGCAGCCGGCCGGATCATCAATACCAAGACCGGCCGCAGCCAGATCATGGGCGGCGTGGTCTGGGGCATCGGAATGGCGCTGCACGAGGAGACGGTGATGGATCACCGCTTCGGCCGGATCATGAACGCGAACATCGCCGAGTACCACATTCCCGTGAATGCCGACATTCACGACATCGACGTCATCTTCGTCGACGAACCCGACGACCGGATCAACAAGCTGGGCGTCAAGGGCATTGGCGAAATCGGCATCGTCGGCGTGCCTGCGGCGATCGCGAACGCGGTCTATCACGCCACCGGCAAGCGCATCCGGCGCTTCCCGATCACGCTGGACAAGTTGCTGGACTGATCTCCCGTTACCCGATCCCCGCTGGATCGGGCGGCTGTCATATAACTGTCATCGAAAGTGCAGAGACCTGCCAGTCTCTGTAGATTCGGGACACGACATGGACTATTTCAAGCGCTTCAACTTCCTGTTCGCCGCACCTGTGTTCGACGCCGACGACCTCGAGGGCGTCCGCTTCAACCAGATCATCGAGGAGATCCAGCGCTCCGGCTTCGAGGTGGTCCGGGCCCGCAAGCTTGAGGACGCCGAGATGGCGGTGCAGACCGACGCCGCTATCGGCTGCATGGTGGTGGACTGGGGCAAGAAGGGCCTGGAGGGCAAGACCTCGGCGCTGATCAATCTGATGCGGCGCCGCGGCCTCGACTTCCCGATCATCCTGCTGATCCGGCGCAAGCGGTTCGAGGATCTGCCGGTCGAGGTGCTCGATTTCATCGACGGCTATGTCTTCCTGTCCGAGGAGACGCCGACCTTCATCGCCAAGAACCTGATCAGCCGGCTGAAGCAATATGCCGAGACACTGAAGACGCCGTTCTTCGGCGCGCTGGTCGACTATGCCGAGGAAGGCAACCAGCTCTGGACCTGCCCCGGTCACAATGGCGGCGTGTTCTACAACCGCAGCCCGATCGGCCGCGTCTTCGTCGAGCATCTCGGCGAATCCGTGTTCCGCGACGATCTCGACAATTCCGTGCTCGACCTCGGCGACCTCCTCACTCATGAGGGCCCGGCGCTGAAGGCGCAGAAGGAAGCAGCGGCGATCTTCGGCGCGGAGAAGACCTATTTCGTGCTCAACGGCACCTCGACCTCGAACAAGGTCGCGCTCGGCGCGCTCGTCACCGACGGCGATCTCGTGCTGTTCGACCGCAACAACCACAAGGCCGCCCATCACGGCGCGCTGATGATCAATGGCGGCATCCCGATCTATGTGCCGACCATCCGCAACGCCTGGGGCCTGATCGGCCCGATGCGCTGGGACGCGCTCGACGAGAAAGCCTTGCGCGAGGCGATCCGCAATCATCCGCTGGTCGAGGACAAGGAGGCCTGGCGCAAGGAGCGGCCGTTCCGCGTCGCCGTGGTCGAGCAGTGCACCTATGACGGTTCGATCCACAGCGCCGAGATGATTTTGAAGCGCATCGGCCATCTCTGCGAGTACATCCTGTTCGACGAGGCCTGGGCCGGCTTCATGAAATTCCACCCGCTCTATGCCGGCCGCTTCGCCATGGGCCTCGCGAACCTCCCCCCGGAAGCGCCGGGCATCATTGCGACGCAGTCGACGCATAAGCAGCTCGCGAGTTTCTCGCAGGCCTCCCAGATCCACATCAAGGACCGTCACATCCGCGGCCAGAAGCGGCGCGTCGAGCACCGCCGCTTCAACGAGAGTTTTATGCAGCACGCATCCACGTCGCCATTCTATCCGCTGTTCGCCTCGCTCGACGTCGGCGCGCAGATGATGAAGGGCCGCTCCGGCGAGGTGCTGTGGGACGACACGATCCGCCTCGGCATCGAGCTGCGCAAGAAAATCCGGGCGATGCGCCGGGAGTTCGAGGAGAAGGAACAGAATCCGGACCGCCGCTGGTTCTTCGAGCCGTTCGTTCCCGATCGCGTCGCGATTCCCGACGTCAGCCGCCCCGGCGCTGCGCACAACGTCGCCTGGGAAACGCTCTCCACCGACGAGCTCGCCACCAATCCCGCCCTGTGGCAGCTCTCGCCCGACAGCACCTGGCATGGCTTTCCCGGCCTCGCGGAAGGCTTTGCCATGACCGATCCGAACAAACTGACGCTGCTCACACCCGGCTTCGACCGCACCACCGGCGCCTATGCCGAGCACGGCATCCCCGCCCCTGTGGTCGCGCAATATCTGCGCGAAAACCGCATCGTGCCCGAGAAGAACGACCTCAACTCGCTGCTCTTCCTGCTCACGCCCGGCGTCGAGGCGAGCAAGGCCGGCACGCTGATCTCCGGCCTCGTGGCGTTCAAGAGATTGCACGACGACAATGCGCTGCTGGCCGACGCGATTCCGGAATTCTATCAGCGGCGGCAGGCGCGCTATGCCGGCGTGCGGCTCCGCGACCTCTGCGGCGAGATGCACCGCTTCTTCCGCGCCGCCGACGTCAGCGCGCTGCAGGCCCGGCAATTCATGCCCGAGCACATGCCTGAGATTGCGATGTCGCCCCGTGATGCCGCGCGCTATCTGTTCAAGAACGACGTCGACTATTTGCCGATCGAGGCGATCGCGGGCCGCATCGCCACCACGCCCTTCGTGGTCTATCCGCCCGGCATCGCCACCATTGTTCCCGGCGAGCGGCTGACGGAACGGGCGAAGCCCATGGTCGATTATCTCAAGATGTTCGAGACCTGCTTCAATACGTTTCCGGGCTTCGATGTCGAAATCCAGGGCGTCTACAAGGAGATCGATGCGACCGGCCGCATCGGCCTCTACACTTACGTCGTTACCGAGTAGGTGCCGATGAACGAAACAGCCGCAATCCGCGCGGATGACGAGCCGGTCCTGGTCCGGCCCTCACGCGAAAGCGATATCGAAGCGATGCTGGCGATCTACCGCCATCACGTCCGCAATGGGGTGCCACGCGATGTCGAGGGAACCGGCGCGCCGGAGCCCGACGATCTGCGTGACCGGCGCAAGAATCTGAAGCAGACCCGCCTGCCGCATCTGGTCGCGACTTTTCGCGGCGAGGTCGTCGGCTATGCCTATGCGGTGCTGTTCCGCAAGCGCCCGGCCTATCGCTACACGGCCAAGCACTCGATCTATGTCCATCAGGAGCATCTCGGCCGCGGGATCGGACGGCTGCTGCTCCAGGAATTGATCGACACTTGTGCCGCGGCCGGCTTCCGCCAGATGATCGGCTACATCGATGCCGACAATGCGCCCTCACTGGCGCTGCACGAGAAGTTCGGCTTCGCGCGCGCCGGCCTGCTGTGCGGTGTCGCCTATCGCCACGGCCGCTGGTCCGACACCGTCATGGTGCAGCGCTCGCTCGGCGCAGGCACAACCGCGCCGCCGCCGGCGATGGCACCCGGCCGCTAGGCCTCAGGACGGAAAATCGGCCGGTCTGATCTGGATACGGTCGGCATGCAGCGACCAGTGGTGCAACGCCTGGTCCTTGCAGAACTTGGCCTTCGCGCGTTCCCTGGCTTCGTCCTCGTCGGCGGCGTCGATCTCGATCGCGCCCTGGCAGACCTCGATCTCCCGGCCGTACTGGCCGAGCACGTCCTTCATGAACTTGACGACATAAGTTGACATGGGGACCTCCCTGCTGCTCCGCCGGCACTCTAGTCCCATTTAGCCGGGACGGGGAAAGGAGATTTTGACGCGGATCAAAGTCGATGAGCCCGGCGGAAGATTCGTTGCGGAACCCGTTGTGGGCGTTTAAGCGGAAATGCGGGTTTCGGAGGCGGCCCAAGGCTTGCCCCCAGAACCAGAAATTGAGGCCGGCGCCGGCCTTCGCCAACGAGGATTTTGCCTTGCACTTTGTCTCCGACACCGACGTTACGAAGGTCCTGACATTCCCGATCCTCATTGCCGCCCTGGAAGAAGCGCATCGCCGGCCGAAGATGGAGGTTCTTGACGCCTTCCTCGGCAGCGAGACGGGGCAATACGTCATCCGCAGCGCGGTCGATCCCGGCCGCTACATGGCGAGCAAGATGTTCACCAGCTTTCCCGCCAATCTCGCGGAAGGGAAGATGCCGGCGGTGCAGGCCGTATGCGTGCTGTTCGACGGCACCAACGGACGGCCGCTGGCGGCGATGGATGGAACCGAGATCACGCACTGGCGCACTGCCGCCGACTCAGCGCTGGGCGCGAAACTTCTCGCTGCCCCCAATCCCGAAACGCTCCTTGTCGTCGGTGCCGGCGAAATGTCCGAGTGGCTGGTCCGGGGGCATCGAACAGTGCGGCCGTCGCTGCAACGGGTACTGATCTGGAACCGAAGCCCGGAACGGGCATCCGAGCTCGCCGGGCGGCTGGCGGCGGACGGCGTCAAGGCGGAAACAACCGCAGACCTCGACGCCGCGACGCGCGAGGCTGACATCATCACCACCTGCACCCGGTCGCACGCACCGCTGATCAAGGGACGAAATTTGCGGCCGGGGACGCATCTGGACCTGGTCGGCGGCTATACGCCGCAAACCCGCGAGGCGGATGACGACGCCGCAAAGCGGTCGCGCGTCTTCGTCGACAGGCGGGAATCCGCCTTCCATGGCGTCGGCGACATTCTGCAGCCGATCGCCAGCGGTGCGATCAGCGAGAAGGATGTCCTCGGCGACCTCTACGATCTCGCCGGCGGTCGCGTACAGGGGCGAACGTCACCGTCCGATGTCACGTTCTTCAAGAACGCAGGAGGCGGCCATCTCGACCTCATGACCTGCGAGGCCGTGTTCCAGCAACTCGGCGCAAAGCTGGGGTAGACGCGCTACCCCGACGTCACGCCGGTAGAGGCGGACGAGCCGGCATCGGCCATCACGCCTTGATATCGAGGAGTGTGTCTTCAGTCTCAGAGTAGGCTTCAATGACCTTCGCATTGGCAATGAAGCTGTACTTTGCGGTCGCAAGCTCAGCGAATTCGCTGACGAGATCGACATTGGGCGCGGCGACCAGACCGTCCTGGTTTGCGAAGGGAGCGCTCGGGTCGGATTGCACGGTATAGCTCGGCGAAACCGTCGACACGGTCGCGACCGTCCCGCCCGGCGTCGAGCCGCTCGATTGGGAGACCTGATCGACCCGCAACGGCACGTAGGCCGCCGGAAACGTCGGAGCAATGCCCGAACTGCCCGCACCGGCCGATGTGCTCGATCCGCCTGATGCAGGTAGCGGGCCGGTCGTGCTGATATTGGCGATATTGCTCGCGGCCACGCTCACGCGCAAACTCGCTGCAGAAAGTCCGGATGTCGCAATCGAAAATATGCTCATGGACCCTTATCTACAGGACAAGTCATACGTGTTCATTCACGCCATCAGTAAAATCCGCCGCTTTCTGTTTTCATCCTTGTAACCAACGATCGGAGCGCGATCAGACTTCGCGCGCTCCTACCCCGGCGTCACGCCAAAGGCCTGCTTGAAGCGCTCGGCATAGCGCGGCCAGACCTCGGGATTGATGATGCGCGGCGGGCGCTTGCCGTCGAGCGTGTCCAAAACCTGCTCGGCCGCGATCCGGCCCATGTTCCGGCGCGCCTCGATCGTCACGCCTGCGGTGTGCGGGCTCGCCAGCACGTTGTCGAGCTGGAGCAGCGGATGCTCCGGCGGCGGCGGCTCCTTGGACCAGACGTCGAGACCGGCGCCGGCGATGCGCTTGTCGCGCAGCGCCTGGAGCAGTGCGTCCTCGTCGTGGATGAAACCGCGCGCCGTGGTGATGAAGTAGGCGTGCGGCTGCATCAGCGCAAATTCGCGCACGCTGATCATGCCGCGGCTGCGCTTGTCGAGCGGACAGGAGATCGAGACGAAATCGGCGCGGCGCAAGAGCTCGTCGAGCTCGACCTTCTCCCCGCCCCGCTCGGCCATCACGTCGACCGTGAGGTACGGATCGTAGGCCAGCACCTTCATGCCGAGCAGCCCCTTGCAGAGCGCGGCGATGCGGCGGCCGACATTGCCAAGCCCGATGATGCCGACGGTCTTGCCCTCGACCTCGTTGCCGACGAGCTCATTGCGGTTGACGTCGCGCTCCCGGCGCAGGCGGCGGTCGGACTGGATGATGCGCTTGGACAGCGTCAGCATCATCGCCAGCGCATGCTCGGCGACCGAATGGGCGTTGCCGCCGGACTGGTTGACGACCAGCACGCCCGCGTCCGTGCAGGCCTCGACATCGACGGGGTCGAAGCCCGCGCCATTGCTGGAGACGAGCAGCAGGTTCGGCGTACGCTTCAGGAAGGCGGCATCGACATGGAAGTGCGGCGCGAGCTCGTCGCGGGCCGCGCCGATCTGGTAGACATGGGCGGCGCTGATGATCGGCGCATAGAAATCTTCGGGGCTCTCGTTCTCGATGCGATCGAGCCGGACGTCGGGCCGCGCCTTCAGGATGTCGATATAGATCGGATTGGCCAAATAATTGGAGTAGAAGACGCGCTTGCTGTTGACGGACATCAGGACCCTTCCGGCTCGCTCGAGGGAGATCCGCAAGGTCAGCGCGGCGCGCGCCCTCCCATGCCTCCCTCCCGCTTTTTCATTGTCGCCGCTTATGACATGGCGGTGCCGGCCACGGCAGGCCGTCTGGCGCAGATCACGGTGCCGGCCGGGACATGTTGACAATCCCGCTCGCTCCGTCAAGTTCGGCAGACCGCCGCGACGGCCCAAGATCAAAAGCCAAGATCAAAGGCTCAAGACCAAGAAGCATGCGCGGCCCAAGGAAAGCCGCCAAGGGAGAACGCAATGGCGATTGCGGAGCAGCAGTCCTCGCCCCAGGCGACAGAAGCGTCCAGCGACGGGAGCTGGCACGGCATCGTCCTGCAAACCCTGAAGCGGAACGAGATCAGTCTCGTGCCTTACGTTCCCGACCGCGTGCTGACGCCCCTGATCAAGAACCTGCACGCCGATCCCTTCTTCACGACCTTTGCGACGGCCCGCGAGGAGGAAGCGGTCGGCATCGTCTCGGGCGCCTGGATGGGCGGACGGCGCGGCGCGGTGCTGATGCAGACCTCCGGCTTTGCCACGCTCGCCAACGTGCTCGCCTCGCTCGCGGTGCCCTACCAGATCCCGCTGATCATGTTCGTCTCCGAGCGCGGCACGCTCGGCGAATTCAATTACGGCCAGTCGCTGGTCTGCCGCACCATGCGCCCGGTGCTGGATTCGCTGGCGCTGGAGCATCACACCATCACCCGCCTCGACGAGCTCGAATTCATCGCCGACCGATCGATCAAGCAGGCCGTCACGACACAGGCTCCGGTGGCGCTGATCCTCAACCCGCTGCTCACGGGCGGCAAGGTTTTCGACAAGTGAGGCGGCCCCAATGAGTTCAGATATGGACACGCGCAACACCAAGGTGATGAACCGGTTCGACGTGACCTCGCGCCTGATCGCAAAACTCAAGCACGAGGAGGCGGTGATCGGCGGCATCGGCAACACCAATTTCGACCTCTGGGCCGCCGGCCACCGCCCGCAGAACTTCTACATGCTCGGCAGCATGGGCCTCGCCTTCCCGATTGCGCTCGGCGTGGCGCTGGCCCAGCCCGACCGCCGCGTCTTCGCGCTCGAGGGCGACGGCTCGCTGTTGATGCAGCTCGGCGCGCTCTCGACCATCGCGACCTTGACGCCGAAGAACCTTGTCATGATCGTGATGGACAACGGCATCTACCAGATCACCGGCGCGCAGCCGACACCGGCCGCGAACGTAGCCGACATCGTCGCCATCGCCGCAGGCTCCGGCCTTGCCAACAGCGCCTGGGCCGCGGACGAGGAGGATTTCGAGCGCCTGGTCGACGTAGCAATGTCTGCGTCCGAGCCGAGCCTGGTCGCAGTCCGCATCGACGACAAGCCCGGAATCGGCGCCACAAGGCGCGATCCCGTGCAGATCAGGGAGCGCTTCATGCACGGGCTCGGCGTGCGCGAACCCCTTTAACGTTTGGTCATTAACTACACGGCGATCTGATCCCGGCCCCGCAACAGCCTGTTGCAAATCCGTGCTATGCGGACCGGATGTCCATTTTGGTTCGTTCCTTTGCCTGGCTGCTCGCTGCCGCCGTCACTTTCGCGACCCTCGGGCCGCCCGGCCTGAGGCCGCATTCCGACCTCGGCCAGGACGGCGAACATGCGATCGCCTTCATCCTCGTTGGACTGGCCTTCGGCCTCGCCTATCCGCGGCGGCGCCTGGCGACCACAGCCGTTGCGGTGGTCCTGATCGGCCTGCTCGAGCTGATGCAGTTTTGGGCGCCCGGACGCCATGCGCGGCTGGAGGATTTTCTGGTCGACGCGCTCACGGCGTGCTTCGGCTTCGTGCTCGCGGCCGCCGCCGATTGGGTCATGACGCGCTTCCGCACAAGCTCCGCCGTCACAAGCCAAGGCCCCGCGGAGTGACGCTCCACAGGGCCCGACTTTTCACAGCCTAAGCTGTGATCGATCAGTCGATGATCTTGACGACGCGACGCGTGCGCGGCTCGACGATCACGCGGCGATCGTTGACGACCGCATAGCGATACTCGGTGTAGTTCGGCACCGGGCGCAGCACCACCGTCGGGGGCAGCGGCTCGCCGACCACGACGCGCTCGTGAATCACCACCGAATCATCGCGCGGAATTCCGCCTAGAATGGCATTCGGAATTTCCAGGCCGGCACCAACGGCCGCACCGACGGTGCCACCAACCATCGCGCCGACCGGGCCGCCGACGTCGCCGCCCGCGCGTGCGCCGTCCCGGGCGCCCTGTTCGGTCGTCGACTGGGCAAAGGCTGCGCTCGACGCCAGCAGCGACACGGCAGCCAACGAAATTGCAAGACGGGTCTTCATGTCCACACTCTCCAGTGTTGTTGTCCGCCTTCAACCGCGGGGCCCGGCCATTGTTCCGGTTTTCGCGCGGCGAAAGACGGCGCCATCGCACTGAAGACTGTTCCCGAAGAATGTTCCCGAGGAACATTTTACGCTGCGGCGATTTCGTGACCCGCCATCAGTTCCAGCGCCCGCACCATCGCCGAGTGATCCCAGCCCTTGCCGCCATGCGCGGTGCAGGACGAGAACAATTGCTGCGCCACCGCCGTGCTCGGCAGCGACAGGCCGAGCGCGCGCGCGCCTTCGAGCGCGAGGTTGAGATCCTTCTGGTGCAGCTCGATGCGGAAGCCCGGAGCGAAATTGCGCTTCACCATGCGTTCGCCATGCACTTCGAGAATCCGCGACGAGGCGAAGCCGCCCATCAGGGCCTGCCGCACCAGCGCAGGATCGGCGCCGGCTTTCGACGCAAACAGCAGCGCCTCGCTCACCGCCTCGATCGTCAGCGCGACGATGATCTGGTTGGCGACCTTGGTCGTCTGGCCGTCGCCATTGGCGCCGACGCGGGTGACGTTCTTGCCCATCCTGTCGAACACCGGCTTCATGGTGTTGAAAGCGCGCTCGGGCCCGCCGACCATGATGGTGAGGCTCGCAGCCTTGGCGCCGACCTCGCCGCCCGACACCGGCGCGTCCAGATAGTCGGCGCCCAGCGCCTCGATCTTCTTGGCGAATTCCTTGGTCGCCAATGGCGAGATCGAGCTCATGTCGATGACGATCTTGCCCTTGGAGATCCCGGCCGCGACGCCGTCCTTGCCGAACAGCACCGCTTCGACATGCGGCGTATCCGGCACCATGATGATGATGGCATCGGCTTCCTGCGCGACCGCCTTGCTCGACTTGCAGGCGACGCCGCCGGCTGTGATCAGCTCGGGCGCGACCGGCGCGACGTCATGCAGGAGCACGCGATGGCCCGCGGCCAGGAGATGGCCGGCCATCGGCCGTCCCATGGTGCCGAGTCCGATGAAGCCGATGTCGATCATGTCTAATTCCTCTAGATTTGGGCTAAGTCCGTCCACGGGCTCGATGCACCTCTCCCGCTTGCGGGAGAGGCATAGGCCGCCTTCGGCGGCCGTCTCTTAAGAGGCGCCGAGGCAAAGCCTCGGCTATGGCGTAGCGCCGGGTGAGGGCTCTGTCCGCTGGGGGATTTTCTCGGTGCATTTCTGCGGTCCCACCGCGGAGACACCCTCACCCCAGCCCTCTCCCGCAAGCGGGAGAGGGAGGGCACTGTCACCGCGGCCACATCAGCGCGCTCTCACGTCTCGAACGTCTGCGCCGCGTGCCACGACAGGCCTTCCAGCGTCGTTGTGCGCGGCTTGTATTCGCAGCCGATCCAGCCGCGATAGCCGATCGCGTCGAGGTGGCGGAACAGGAAGGGATAGTTGATCTCGCCGGTGCCCGGCTCGTGACGGCCGGGATTGTCGGCGAGCTGGATGTGGGCGATCTGGGGGAGATATTCCTGCATGGTGCGGGCGAGATCGCCCTCCATGATCTGCATGTGGTAGATGTCGTACTGGATGAACAAATTGTTGGACCGCACTTCCGAGATGAGCTGCACCGCCTGCTCGGTGCCGTTGAGGTGGAAGCCGGGAATGTCGAGCGTGTTGATCGGCTCGACCAGCAGCTTGATGTTCTCCCGCGCCAGCGTCGAAGCCGCGAAGCGCAGATTTCCGACCAGCGTCTCGTTGAGCTCGCGCGGATCGGCATCGGCGGGCGCGATGCCGACGAGGCAGTTGAGCTGCTCGCAATCCAGCGCCTTGGCGTAGTCGATGGCCCGAAACACGCCGTCACGGAATTCACTGACGCGATCCGGCWGKATCGCGATGCCGCGCTCGCCCGCCGCCCAATTGCCGGCGGGGAGATTGTGCAGCACCTGCGTCAGCCCGTGGGCCTCGAGCTGCTCACGCAGCATCGCCTTGTCGAAATCATAGGGAAACAGATACTCGACCCCGGCAAAGCCCGCCGCTTTCGCCGCGGCGAAGCGGTCGGGAAACGGCATCTCGTTGAAGAGCATGGTGAGGTTGGCGGCGAATTTCGGCATGATATTCCCCTATTCCGCCGGCTGAAGCACGCCGGGCTGCTTGGTCCCGACCTCGTCGAGGGCCAAGTCCAGCACCTCCTCGAACTCGACGATGTTGTCGATCTCGGTGCCCATCGCGATGTTGGTGACGCGTTCGAGGATGAACTCGACCACCACCGGCACGCGGTGCTTCGCCATCAATTCGCGCGCCGTCACGAAGGCGGCCTGCGCGTCCTTCGGGTCGGTGACGCGGATCGCCTTGCAGCCGAGCCCTTCGGCGACCGCGACGTGATCGACACCATAGCCGCCGAGCTCGGGCGCGTTGATGTTCTCGAACGAGAGCTGGACGTGATAGTCCATATCGAAGCCGCGCTGGGCCTGGCGGATCAGGCCGAGATAGGAATTGTTCACGACGACGTGGATGTAGGGCAGATTGAACTGCGCGCCGACCGCGAGCTCCTCGATCAGGAACTGGAAGTCGTAATCGCCCGACAGCGCGACGATGTCGCGATCCGGGCATGCCGCGCGCACGCCGAGGGCAGCGGGCAACGTCCATCCGAGCGGTCCTGCCTGCCCGGCATTGATCCAGTTGCGGGGCTTGTAGACGCCCAGGAATTGCGCGCCGGCGATCTGCGACAGGCCGATCACCGTGACGTAGCAGGTGTCGCGGCCAAAGGCCCTGTTCATCTCCTCGTAGACGCGCTGCGGCTTGATCGGAACGTTGTCGAAATGGCTCTTGCGCAGCATCGAACGCTTGCGATCGCGGCAGGTGGCGGGCCACGCCTGGCGCTCGCGCAACCTGCCTGATCGGCGCCACTCCCTGGCGACGGTGACGAACAGCTCGAGCGCGGCCTTCGCGTCCGAGACGATTCCGAGATCAGGATTGAACACCCGCCCGATCTGGGTCGGCTCGATGTCGACATGCACGAAGGTGCGGCCCTTGGTGTAGGTCTCGACGGAGCCGGTGTGGCGGTTGGCCCAGCGGTTGCCGATGCCGAGCACGAAGTCCGACTCCAGCATCGTGGCGTTGCCGTAGCGGTGGCTGGTCTGAAGGCCGACCATGCCGGCCATCAGCACGTGGTCGTCGGGGATCGCGCCCCATCCCATCAGCGTCGGCACCACCGGCACGTTGGTGATCTCGGCGAAGGCCACCAGCAGGTCCGAGGCATCGGCGTTGATGACACCGCCGCCGGCCACGATCAGCGGCCGCTCGGCCGCGTTGAGCATCTCCAGCGCCTTCTCGACCTGCTTGCGCGTCGCGGTCGGCTTGTAGACCGGCAGCGGCTCATAGGTCTCGTCATCGAACTCGATCTCCGCGAGCTGCACGTCGAGCGGCATATCGATCAGCACCGGGCCCGGCCGGCCCGAACGCATGACGTGAAACGCCTGGCTGAACACCCGCGGCACCAAGGCCGGCTCGCGCACGGTCACCGCCCATTTCGTCACCGGCTTTGCGATCGACTCGATGTCGACGGCCTGAAAATCCTCCTTGTAGAGCCGCGCCCGCGGCGCCTGCCCGGTGATGCAGAGGATCGGAATGGAATCGGCGATCGCCGAATAGAGCCCGGTGATCATGTCGGTGCCGGCCGGCCCGGAGGTACCGATACAGACGCCGATATTGCCGGCCTTCGCCCGCGTATAGCCTTCCGCCATGTGGGAAGCGCCCTCGACATGCCGCGCCAGGATATGGCGGATCGAGCCGCGCTTCTTCAGCGCCGAGTAAAGCGGATTGATCGCGGCCCCGGGAACGCCGAAGGCCGTCGAGACGCCTTCCTTCTCCAGAATACGGACGGCTGCATCGATAGCTCGCATCTTCGCCATATCGGACCTCGCTCGGTTGCCTTGGTTCGAGCGTGATCATCGGGCGTGCGTCGGCTCCGCTCAACGAGATCGATTTTATTTTCCACGATGCGGCAGCCGCGGAAAAACCGTGGTGGTCTCAATCGGTTACATTGCGAAACGGATGAAAGAAATCACTCGAACAGCGGCGCCAGTTCCATCTGCGGCACCAGCACGAGGCCCTTGTCCGTGATGCGAATTTCCGGAATGACCGATAGCGGAATCAAATTGAAGCCCATGTAGGGGATGGTGCAGCCGGCCTCCGCCCATTCCTTCTTCAATGCCTTGACCTCTTCCGCCACCTCGGTGACGCGCTTGTCGGACAAGAGCCCCGCGATCGGCAGCGGCACCAGCGCCCTCACCTTGCCGTCGGCGACGACGCAGACGGCGCCCTGGTGCTCCTTGATGGCCGCGATCGCGACCTGCATGTCGCCCTCGTTGGTTCCGGCGACGATGATGTTGTGGCTGTCATGCCCGACGCTGGAGGCCACCGCGCCGCGCTTCAGGCCAAAATCCTTCAACAGGCCATAGGCGACGTTGCCGGCCGATTTGCCGTGGCGCTCGACCACCGTGACGAAGCACAGGCCATAGCGCGCGAACAGCGACGGCCAGTCCTTTGCCGGCTCGATCGCGACTTTCTCATGGATCAGCGTGATGCCCGGCAGCGCCGTCTTGATGGCGTTGACCGTGCAGGCCTTGGCCGGCAGCTCCGGCGTGAGCTTGACCTTCTCGGGCAGCTTCACCGTGGCGTACGCCGCCTTCGGATATTGATAGCGCTGCGACAGCGCCTGATCGAGACGCGGCGTGATCTTGCGATCCTCCACCACGAGCTCGCCGCCATACCAGGTGCATTGCGGCTTGAGATTGTCGTCCATCAGCACGAGATCGGCGCGGCGGCCGCCGCCGAGCCCACCGATATCGCCTTCCATGCCGAAGCGCGTGGCGCCGTGCAGCGAGCCCATCGACCAGGCCTGCTCCGGCGACATCCCGGCCTTCACGGCCTCGCGCACCACCCAGTCGAGACCGAACAGCAGGAGATCGTCGGCATCGCGATCGTCGGTGCACACCGCCGTGCGCTTGTGCGAGGCACCGAGCTCGGTGATCGTCCGGATCGCCTGCGGCAGGGAGTGCCACGGCGTGGTCGGCGGGCCGCCGCGCAGGAAGACCCAGACGCCGGCGTCGAGCAGATCATCGGCGATGTCGCGGTCGATCGCCTCATGCGTATCTGTGACGCCGCTCGCCGCATAGGCTGCGACGAATTCGCGGCCGTAGACGTGGCCGGACACCGGGCGGCCGCGCTTGAGCGCCGCGGCAAGGATGGCGTGGCTGCGCTCGTCGCCCATCGTGACCGGCACGAAATCCATCTTCTCGCCGAGCGCGACGGCTTCCGGCCAGCGATCGAACAGGCCGGCGATCTTGTCCGGCGTGAGATCGCCGCCCGCGGTCTCAAGCTCCGCCGACGTGGCCGGGACGGTCGACGGCACCGTCAAAAAGATCGAGAGCGGCGCCTCGCGCGCGTCCTCCAGCATCGCCTCGACACCGGCGACATCCATGACGTTGCCGATCTCGTGGCTGTCGCAGAAGATCGTGGTGGTCCCATTCAGCAGTGCTGCCTCGGCATAGGCGCAGGCCGTCACCATGGAGGATTCGATGTGGATATGCGGATCGACCAGCCCCGGCGCGATGATGCCGCCGGCCGCGTCGTAGGTCGCGACGCCGCTCCACGCCTTCTTGGCTGTTCCGGCCGGCTTGACCGCGGCGACACGGCCGCCGGTGATCCAGACCTCGCGGTTCGCGTGGATGCGCTCCGAATAGGTCGAAAGCACCCGGGCCCCCGTGACCACGAGATCCGGTGCGACGCGCGCGGAGGCGACATCGGCCAGACGCCGGGTCATCGAATGCAGCGGTGCGACGGCGAAGCGGGTAAGTCTGGTCATCGGGCCCCTCGCGTGGCGTTACGGCCCCGCGATGGTTACGCCCCGCGCCATAGCGGGCAAGCGCAAATATAACGGCAGGCCCTGCTTACGCCTTAGGCGCCGAGCCGCCCGCCGCGCCCGCCCGTGCAGGCCTGCGCGGGTTCCGCCTTCTCGGCGGTGCTGCGGCAGCGGGCTTGACCCGAATCCGCATCGAGCGGCCCTTTGACTCGTCGATCTCGAACGAGTTCGTCTTCCGCACGAGGTCGCTCAGCTTGCGGAACCCGAACGTTCTCGGATCGAAATCGGACGCCAGATTGGCGAGTTGCCGGCCGACTTCGCCGAGCGTCACCCAGCCGTCCTCGCTCTCCATCTGGGTGATGACCTTCTTGATGATGGGAGTCGCGGCATCAAGCGGTTGAAGCGACGTCGATCTCGAGGCGGCGTCCTGGGTGTTCGCCGGGGCGGCAAGCAGGTTCTCGGTGTAGACGAACCTTCGGCAGGCCTGCCGGAAGCTCTCCGGCGTCTTCTGTTCGCCGAACCCAAAGACATCGATGCCCTGCTCCCGGATGCGGGCCGCCAGACGGGTAAAGTCGCTGTCGGATGACACCAGGCAAAAGCCATCGAACCGGCCGCTGTGAAGCAGGTCCATGGCGTCGATGACCAGGGTGATGTCGGACGCGTTCTTCCCTGTCGTATAGGCGAACTGCTGCTGCGGGATGATGGCGTGCTTGGACAGGATGTCCGCCCACCCCCTGGATCGCGCATTGGAGAAGTCGCCGTAGATGCGGCGAACGCTGGCCTCGCCGATCTTGGCAATCTCCTCGAACAGTCCATCCGCGATCTTTGCGGAGGCATTGTCGGCATCGATCAGGACGGCGAGACGGGGCGAGCGAAGTTCCGACGGCATGGCGTTTCCTCGACCAGATGGACGCAGCACGCGCGCCGGGACCGCTAGTCCTCGTTCGCCTTGAAGCGTCCCATCCCCTTCAGCACGAATGGGGCCAAGAGCGCAACCAGCGCGATGCCGAGCAGCGTCGCCGAGATCGGGCTCTGGAGCAGCGTCATGGGATCGCCGAGGCTGATCGCGAGCGCGCGGCGCAACTGGCTCTCGGCGATCGGGCCGAGGATCAGGCCGACGACGACGGGCGCGATCGGAAAATCGAACCGGCGCATCAGAAAACCGAGCACGCCGAAGCCAGCGAGCATCGACAATTCGACCACCGAGGGCTTTGCGGCGATGGTGCCCATGGTCGCGAACACGAGAATGCCGGCATAGAGCCACGGCTGCGGGATCGCGAGCAGCCGCACCCACAGGCCAACCAGCGGCAGGTTGAGCACCAGCAGCATGCAATTGGCAATGAACAGGCTGGCGATCAGGCCCCACACCAGGTCAGGCCGCTCAGCGAACAGCAGCGGCCCCGGGTTGAGGCCGTATTGCTGGAAGCCAGCCAGCATCATCGCGGCCGTCGCCGAGGTCGGCAATCCCAGCGTCAGCAACGGCACCAGCGTGCCGGCGGCGGAGGCGTTGTTGGCGGCTTCCGGCCCCGCGACGCCCTCGATCGCGCCCTTACCGAATTCTTCCGGGTACTTCGTCAGCCTTTTCTCGGTCGAATAGGACAGGAAGGTCGGGATCTCGGCGCCGCCGGCGGGCAGCGCCCCGATCGGGAAGCCGAACATGGTGCCGCGCAGCCACGGCTTCCACGATCGCTTCCAGTCTTCTTTTGTCATCCACAGCGAGCCGCGCACCGGTTCGAGCTTCTCCTCGGTGTGGTGGCGGCGCGAGGCGACGTAGAGCGCCTCGCCCACCGCGAACAGGCCGACCGCGAGCGTCGTCACCTCGACGCCGTCGAGCAGTTCGGGGACGCCGAACGCGAGCCGCGCCTGACCGGTCAGCTTGTCGATGCCGACCAGGCCGAGTGTCAAACCAATGAAAAGGCTGGTCAGGCCGCGGATCGGTGAATCTCCGAAGGTCGCCGACACCGTGATGAAGGCGACGCACATCAGCGCGAAATAATCCTCCGGGCCGAAGCGCACGGCGAAATCGACCAGCCACGGCGCGAGAAAGGCGAGGCCGATGGTGGCGATGGTGCCGGCGACGAAGGACCCGATCGCGGATGTGGCAAGCGCCGGCCCGCCGCGGCCGGCCTTGGCCATCTTGTTGCCTTCGAGCGCGGTCGCCATGGACGCGCTCTCGCCGGGCGTATTGATCAGGATCGCGGTGGTCGATCCGCCATACATGCCGCCATAATAGATGCCGGCAAACATGATCAGCGAGCCGCCGGGATCGAGCTTGTACGTCACCGGCAGCAGCAGCGCGACCGTCAATGCCGGGCCGATGCCGGGCAGCACGCCCACGGCCGTGCCGAGGAACACGCCGATCAGCGCATAGAGCAGATTCATCGGCTGGACGGCGACCGCCATGCCATGGGCCAGCGCGGCAAAGGTGTCCATCACAGCAGTCGCTCCAGCGGGCCGGCGGGAAGGCTCAGCGTCAACAGCCGGTCGAACGCGAGATAGATGAGGGTCGACATCACGATGGCGATGACGGAGTCGGCAAGGACGGCACGGCGTCCGAACGCCGCCGACGTCGTGACGAACAGCGCCGATGTCGCCAGGATGAAGCCGCCGCCGAAGCCGATGATGGCGATCAGCAGCGCAAGGCCAGCGAGGATCAAGACAACAGGCACGGGATCGGCGCTCTCGCGCGCCGGCAAATTGCCGCGCAGCGCGTCGATGAAATTGCCGATCGCGAGCAGCGCGAGGCCGGTGGCGATCACGACCGGCATCGCCTCGGGCCCCATCCCGTACATCGCTGTGGATTGCAGGCCGCGCGCGTCCCAGACCAGCACTGCGGCGAGACCTGCGAGCAATGCGGCGATGACGATGCCGGCGCGATCGACGCGCCGCGGCGGCTGCACGGGATCGCCCGAGGTCATGACTTGACCAGGCCGACTGACCTCAGCACGTCGGTGACGCGAACGGTTTCCTTCTTCAGGAAGTCGGCGAAAGCGTCGCCGCCGAGATAGGCGTCCTCCCAGCCCTTCTGCTTGAGGATCTCCTTCCAGGCGTCCGACTTCACCATCTTCTCGACCGCATCGCTCAAGGTCTTGCGCTGCTCCGGCGTGATGCCGGGAGGCGCGACCACCGAGCGCCAGTTGGCGATCACGAGGTCGATGCCCTGCTCCTTGAAGGTCGGGATGTCACTGCCTGCGATGCGCTTCTCCGAGGTCACGCCGATCGCGCGCAGCTTGCCGGACTTGATCTGCCCCTCATATTCGCTGAGGCCGGAAATGCCGGCGGTGACCTTCGCGCCGAGAATGGCGGCAAGCGACTCGCCCCCGCCCGAGAACGGGATGTAGTTGATCTTCTTCGCGTCGGCGCCGACGGCGCCAGCGAACAACGCCGCCATGACATGGTCGACGCCGCCGGCCGAGCCGCCGGCGAAGGTCACCTTGGCGATATCGGCCTTCACCGCAGCGGCCAGATCCTGCGCAGTCTTGATCGGCGAATTCGCCGGCACCACGATCACCTGGATTTCCTCGGTGAGGCGCGCGATCGGCGTCACCTGATCGAGCGTCACCGGCGACTTGTTCATGGCGAGTGCGCCCACCATGACGAAGCCGTTGACCATCAACTGATTGCCGTCGCCCTTGGCGCCGTTGACGAACTGCGCGATGCCGACGCTGCCGCCTGCGCCAGGAACGTTGGTGACCTGCACGCTGCGCGCGACGCCGGCGGCGACCAGCGCCTGCTGCATCGAGCGCGCGGTCTGGTCCCAGCCACCGCCCGGTGCCGCCGGCGCCATCAGCTTGAGCTCGAGCTGCTGGGCAAAACCCGGCGTGGCTGCCGCAAGGGTCAGCGCGACGGCTGCGCCGACGAGGCGCGCGGGACATCGAAACATGGGGGCATTCTCCGGGCTCATGCGGACGTTCGCCGCATTGTGTCGTTTGGTCGCATATCAGCCAAAACGACCGATACTGTCCAGCGATAGGGCCCGGGTTTCCTGTTAGCCAGACGCCGGCATGACCCCGCCGAGCGCAACCGTCAGCTCGCCGGCGACTTCGCGCACGATTTGGCCGATTCCCGACAATCTGTCGTCGGTCAGGCGGCTGGTCATGCCCGAGACGGAAATCGCCGCGAGCGGCTCGGCGCAGTGGTTGTAGACCACTGCGGCAATACAGCGCAGGCCCATGCAGGCCTCCTCATCGTCGATCGCGAAGCCCTGTTTGCGGATGGTCGCGAGCTCCTTGAACAGGTCGCTCGGCCGCACGATCGACTTCTCGGTCAGGCGGGGCATGCCGTGATGGCGGATGACGGCGCCGACGTCGTCGTCCGAATAGGTCGCGAGCACCGCCTTGCCGACGCCTGACGTCACCATGGGGACGCGGCCGCCGACCTTGGTCAGCGAACGCATGATCTCCCGGCTTTCCATGCGGGTGAGCACGATGATGAATTCGTCATCGACGACGGCGAGATTGGCGGTCTCGCGGGTGAGATCGCGCAGCTTGCGCAGGTAAGGAATCGCCTGGGCGGTGAAATTGCGCCGCCGCGCAAAGCTCGCGCCGACCGTAAAGCTGCGGACGCCGACATGCCATTTGGATTCGGCCCGGTCGAACTGCACGAAGCGGCGGCTCTCCAGCGTCGCCAGCAGGCGGTGCACGGTCGAGGCCGACAGGCCGGTGCGGACGGCGAGGTCGCTGAGGCGATAGCCCTCGTCGTCCTCGGCCAGCGTTTCGATGATGGACAGCGCACGATCGACCGATTGCACGCCGCCGTCACGGCCCTCGTGGTCGGCCTCTGCGGGCGACCTGGGCTCAAACGATTTGCGCCGGATCACGTTCTTGCTCATCGCGACCTGACCGTTCTCCCTCGCCCTATTCTTTTTTCCCTCTCCCCGCTTGCGGGGCCGCGACGAGCTTCGCTCGCACTGAGAGGGTCAGGGTGAGGGGGAGTCTCCGCGAGGACGGTGACAGTTAGACTCGTGGAGAGTCCCCCTCACCCGAATTGCTTCGCAATTCGGCCTCTCCCCGCAAGCGGGGAGAGGCGAAGCAAGCTCAGAGCAGCCCTGCCCCGCGCGCCCATTTGTACTTGGCGCCGAGCACCTCGACCGGAAGCTCGGTGGAGTAGGCATAGGCCGGGATGCCGTTTTGGTAGAGATATTCGGCGGCTTCCTCGACCTCGACGTCGCCGGCGAGCGAGGCCACGATCGGCTTCACAAAGCCCTTGGCCTCCATCTCTTTCTTCACCTCGACCATGTTGCGGGCGAACACCATCGGCGGCGTCACGATGGTGTGCCAGTAGCCGAGGATCAGCGAATGGATGCGCTCATCCGACAGGCCGAGCTTGACGGTGTTGACATAGGTGATCGGCGGCTCGCCGCCGGTGATATCCACAGGATTTCCGGCCGCGCCAAACGGCGGGATGAACTTGCGGAAGGCCGCATCCAGATCCGGCGGCATCGACATCAGCGACAGGCCGTTGTCGACGCAGGAGTCCGACAGCAGCACGCCCGAACCGCCGGCGCCGGTGATGATCAGCACGTTCTCGCCCTTCGGCGTCGGCAGCACCGGCACGCCGCGGGCGAATTCGAGCAGCTGCCGCAAGCTGCGGGCGCGGATCACGCCGGACTGCGCCAGCACGTCCTCGTAGATCTTGTCGTTGCCGGCGAGCGCGCCGGTGTGCGAGGACGCCGCCTTGGCGCCGGCCGAAGTGCGGCCGGCCTTGAGCACGACGACCGGCTTCTTCTTGGAGACGCGCTTGGCGGCTTCCGCGAAGGCGCGGCCGTCCTTGAGGTCCTCGCAGTGCTGCGCGATCAGGTTGGTGTTGGGATCCTGCTCGAAGAAGGCCAGCAGATCGTCCTCGTCGATGTCGGACTTGTTGCCGAGGCCGACGATCGCCGAGACGCCCATCTTGGCCGAGCGCGAGAAGCCGATGATGGCCATGCCGATGCCGCCCGACTGCGACGACAGCGCCGCGTGGCCCTTGACGTCATAGGCGGTGCAGAAGGTCGCGCAGAGATTGGCGGGCGTATAGTAAAAGCCGTAGATGTTCGGCCCCATCAGGCGGATGTCGTACTTCTTGCCGACCTCGACGATCTCGGCCTGAAGCTCCGGCGCGCCGGCTTCAGCGAAGCCCGACGGGATCAGCACCGCACCCGGGATTTTCTTCTCGCCGCACTCGGTGAGCGCCGCCGCCACGAACTTCGCGGGGATCGCGAATACAGCCGTGTCGATCACACCCGGAACGTCCTTGACGCTCTTGTAGGCCTTGTAGCCGAGGATCTCGGTGGCCTTGGGGTGGATCGGATAGATGTCGCCCTTGTAGCCGCCGTTGATGAGGTTCTTCATCACGGAGTTGCCGATCTTGCCGTCCTCGGCGGAGGCGCCGACCACGGCGACCGCCTTCGGCTGCATGATGCGGCTCATGGCCGCGACGATCTCTTCGGTCGGGCGCGGCTTCGGCTTGGGCACATAGGCGAAGTCGACGACGATGCGCACGTCGGCCGCAATCGCGCTCTTCGCCGTCGCAAACACGGGATTGAGGTCGAGCTCGACGATCTCGGGGAAATCGGTGACGAGCTGCGAGACCTTGACGATGACGTCGGCGAGCGCCGTACGGTTCACCGCCTCGCCGCCGCGAACGCCCTTCAAAATCTCATGCGCCTGGATGCCGTCGAGCATCGAGAGCGCGTCTTCCTTGGTCGCGGGCGCGAGGCGGAAGGTAATGTCCTTCAAGACTTCGACCAGCACGCCGCCGAGGCCGAAGGCGACCAGCTTGCCGAACGAGCCGTCGGTGATCGAGCCGACGATGACTTCGGTGCCGCCGGCCAGCATCTGCTGCACCTGGACGCCCTCGATCTTGGCATCGGCCTTGTACTTCTTGGCATTGCCGAGAATGGTCTCGTAGGCCTTCTCGGCGTCTTCGGCCGTCTTGAGGCCGACGATGACGCCGCCGGCTTCGGTTTTGTGGAGAATGTCCGGCGAGACGATCTTCATCACCACCGGGAAGCCCATCGAGGAGGCCATTTTGCCGGCCTCGCCCGCCGACCTCGCCACGCCCTCCTTCGGCACCGGAATGCCGTAGGCGTCGCAGACCAGCTTGCCTTCAGGCGCCGTCAGGCTGGTGCGGTTGTCCGCCTTGGCCTGGTCAAGGACCTTGCGGACGGCGTCTTTGGAATTGGACATGTGGCTTCTCCCTTGACCTTCAGTTCTTGGTTTGCAAAGCGCGCGTGTCGCGGCTGCACGTGATGCTTGCCATTCGCCGCGCTCTGTTCCATGCGGCGGAACGGAGTGGCACAAACGCCGAGATTACTCCGCCGGTTTGGATCAAAAATGGCTGGCGATGGCATTTGGTATGCCAGAAGCCAACTTGTCAAGCTGTGGCATCGCTTAGAACGCTGCAAAAAATAGGCAGCTTGACATGCTGGCATGTGGTATGCCAAAAACTTTCCGGTTAATATTCCTGTAAAAGACGACTCCCACTGGAGGAGAATCGTCGTGTCACTGCGGAAACCAACCAAGGCGTTGCCGAACATGGCCGAGGCAGACATCGCAATCGTTCGTATTGCCCCGGAGAGCAGCTTCAAGAGCAAGGCGTATGACGCCTTGAAGGAAGCCATCCTCAAGATGGACATCTACTCGACGCCCGAGCCGGTCATGCTCGACGAGCGCGCGCTGTCCGAGCGCCTGGGTGTCAGCCGCACGCCGATCCGCGAAGCGATCGCGATGCTCGAGCAGGACGGCTTCGTGAAGACGGTGCCGCGCCGCGGCATCATGGTGGTGCGCCGGACCAAGAGCGAGATCGTCGACATGATCCGCGCCTGGGCGGCGCTGGAGAGCATGGCCGCGCGCCTGATCACGACGACCGCACGCAAGAAGGACATCACGGCGCTGCGCGACTTCTTCAAGGACTTTGGCAAGGACCGTCTGCCCGAGGATCATGTCGAGGAATATTCGCGCGCCAACATCGCCTTCCACCAGGCGCTGATCTCGCTGTCGGAATCGCCGGTGCTGGTCGATCTCACCAACGACCTGCTGCTGCATGTGCGCGGCTACCGGCAATTGACGATCGGACGGAAGGATCGCACCGCGACCTCCCTGCCCGAGCATCTCGGCATGATCGAAGCACTCGAAGCGCGCGACACCGAACTCGCCGAGAAGCGTGCGCGTGACCACACGCTTGGGCTCGCCGCCTACGTCGAGGCACACGGCCAGGAACTGTTTTAACTAGCAACTTCACCAGAAGGGCGAACAATTCGCCCCAACGACCTTGAGACCAGGGAGACAAGGCCCATGCTGAATACCGCGACCAAGTCCGAAGCACCGGGCACCGAGCAGGAATTGACGGATGGCTTCCATCTCGTCATCGACGCGCTCAAGCTGAACGGCATCAACACCATCTATAATGTGCCGGGCATCCCGATCACGGATTTGGGCCGGATGGCGCAGGCCGAAGGCATCCGCGTGATCTCGTTCCGCCACGAGCAGAACGCCGGTTACGCGGCCGGCATCGCTGGCTACCTCACCAAGAAACCCGGCGTCTGCCTCACGGTCTCGGCGCCCGGCTTCCTCAACGGTCTGACCGCGCTCGCGCATGCCACCACCAACTGCTACCCGATGATCCTGATCTCGGGCTCGTCCGAGCGCGAGATCGTCGACCTCCAGCAGGGCGACTACGAAGAGATGGACCAACTCGCGATCGCCAAGCCGCTGTGCAAAGCGGCCTATCGCGTGCTGCACGCCCAGGACATCGGCATTGGTCTCGCCCGCGCCATCCGCGCCGCGGTCTCGGGCCGTCCGGGCGGCGTCTATCTCGACCTGCCGGCAAAGCTGTTCGGCCAGGTGATGAACGCCGATGCCGGCCAGAAGTCGCTGGTCAAGGTGATTGATGCTGCGCCCGCGCAGATCCCCTCGCCCGCTTCGATCAAGCGCGCGCTCGACGTGCTCAAGAGCGCGAAACGTCCGCTCATCATTCTCGGCAAGGGCGCGGCCTACGCGCAGGCCGACGAGGAGATCAAGAGCTTCGTCGAGAAGAGCGGCGTCCCCTTCCTGCCGATGAGCATGGCCAAGGGCCTGCTCGCCGACACGCATCCGCAATGCGCCGGCGCGGCGCGCTCGACGGTGCTGAAGGAATCCGACGTCGTGCTGCTGATCGGGGCGCGGCTGAACTGGCTGCTCTCGCACGGCAAGGGCAAGAGCTGGGGCGAGGCGCCCAAGAAGTTCATCCAGGTCGACATCGAGCCGAAGGAAATGGACTCCAACGTCGAGATCGTCGCGCCTGTCGTCGGCGACATCGGCTCCGTCGTCGCGGCGTTCAACCAGGCGATGGGTTCGAGCTGGACCGCGCCGCCGGCCGAATGGACCAAGGCCATCGTGTCCAAGCGTGAAGAGAACGTCGCCAAGATGGCGCCGAAGCTCATGAACAACAAGTCGCCGATGGACTATCACGGTGCGCTCGGCGTGCTGAAGAACGTCATCAAGGATCATCCCGAGGCGATCCTCGTCAACGAGGGTGCCAACACGCTCGACCTCGCCCGCGGCGTCATCGACATGTACAAGCCGCGCAAGCGCCTCGATGTCGGCACCTGGGGCGTGATGGGCATCGGCATGGGCCAGGCGATTGCGGCGGCGCTGGAGACCGGCCACCCCGTGCTCGCGGTGGAAGGCGACTCGGCCTTCGGCTTCTCCGGCATGGAGGTCGAGACCATCTGCCGCTACAACCTTCCGATCTGCGTCGTCATCTTCAACAATGACGGCATCTATCGCGGCACCGACGTCAACAGCGTCAACGCCGATCCGGCGACGACCGTGTTCGTCAAGGGCGCGCGCTACGACAAGATGATGGAAGCCTTCGGCGGCGTCGGCGTGAATGCCACCTCGCCCGACGAGCTCAAGCGCGCCGTCAACGAGGCGATGGCCTCGGGCAAGCCGACGCTCATCAACGCGGTGATCGATCCGGCTGCCGGCTCTGAGAGCGGCCGTATCGGCAACCTCAATCCGCAGAGCGTCTTGCAGAAGAAAAAGTAAGTCCTCCCCTTCAACCCTTATTATTCCCTGCCGGATGCAGGGGCAGACAGAGTACGGAGCAACACGATGACCAAGGCGCTCGAGGGCGTTCGCATTCTCGACTTCACCCACGTCCAGTCCGGACCGACCTGCACGCAGCTGCTCGCCTGGTTCGGCGCCGACGTGATCAAGGTGGAACGCCCGGGCGTGGGCGACATCACCCGCGGCCAGTTGCAGGACATCCCGAACGTGGACAGCCTGTATTTCACCATGCTCAACCATAACAAGCGCTCGATCACGCTTGACACCAAGAACCCCAAGGGCAAGGAAGTCCTGACCGAGCTGATCAAGAAGTGCGACGTGCTGGTCGAGAACTTCGGCCCCGGCGTGCTCGACCGCATGGGCTTCCCCTGGGAGAAGATCCAGGCGATCAACCCCAAGATGATCGTCGCCTCGATCAAGGGCTTTGGCCCCGGCCCCTACGAGGACTGCAAGGTCTATGAGAACGTCGCGCAGTGCACCGGCGGCGCGGCTTCCACCACTGGCTTCCGCGACGGCCTGCCGCTCGTCACCGGCGCGCAGATCGGCGACAGCGGCACCGGCCTGCACCTGGCGCTCGGCATCGTCACCGCGCTCTATCAGCGTACGCATTCCGGCAAGGGCCAGCGCGTCACCGCGGCGATGCAGGACGGCGTGCTCAATCTCGCGCGCGTCAAGCTGCGCGACCAGCAGCGTCTCGCGCACGGTCCGCTCAAGGAATACAGCCAGTTCGGCGAAGGCATTCCGTTCGGCGACGCAGTGCCGCGCGCCGGCAACGATTCCGGCGGCGGCCAGCCCGGCCGCATCCTGAAGTGCAAGGGCTGGGAGACCGACCCCAACGCCTACATCTACTTCATCACCCAGGCCCCGGTCTGGGAGAAGATCTGCGACGTGATCGGCGAGCCGACCTGGAAGACCGACCCGAACTTCGCCAAGCCGGCGGCGCGCCTGCCGCGCCTGAACCAGATCTTCGGCCGCATCGAGCAGTGGACGATGACCAAGACCAAGTTCGAGGCGATGGAGATCCTCAACAAGGACGACATCCCCTGCGGCCCGATCCTGTCGATGAAGGAGATCGCCGAGGACCAGTCGCTCCGCGCGACCGGCACCGTGGTCGAGGTCGACCACCCCACCCGCGGCAAGTACATCTCGGTCGGCAACCCGATCAAGCTGTCGGATAGCCCGAGCGACGTGGAGCGCTCCCCGCTGCTCGGCGAGCACACCGACGAGATCCTGCGCAGCGTGCTCGGCTTCAGCGACCACCAGGTCGCCGAGATCCACAAGTCCGGCGCGCTCGACCCGCCGCAGAAGCAGGCCGCGGAGTAAGCGGGTTAACCAGATGCACGAAAGGCCGCCGGTTCCGGCGGCCTTTTTTGTTGGCGGCGAGAGCGACTGCGTCCCGCAATCGGCACGCTTCCCGCGCTGGACCAGCCAACGTGGAATTAAAGATTGGTCCCCGCGGAACCGATCCGGTGGCCCGCCGTTATTCTCTCGACCGGTGTGCTCTCGGAAATGCGGGCGCGCCGTCTCCACAGCGAGTGACTGAGCACCTCGCAGAAGACCCGCCCCACGCCGAAGAATTGGCCGCCCTCTCGCCCGGAGGGGGACAAGTCGATACACTCAGTTGGCAAGCGGGAGGCGTCGTCCGGCACTCGTCGGGACCACGCTCGTTGATCAAATCGAGGTCGAAATGTTGAGAGATCAATCCTCTGATCGAGCCAAGCGTGAAGCCAACAAGGCGTTCAAGCCTGCGAAAACGCAGAAGCCGATCAATGACTATGCGAAGGACCAGAACTCCTTGCACGAGAATCGCGAGCGGCTGAAGGCGGAGCGATTGGCCCGCGAGGCCAAGCCGGCAAGCCGCTCCGAATAGGAGCGCCGGCACCGGACGGCGATCGCGGATCACGCTGAAGGCGCGCCAAAATCCGCGCCTGATCTACAGCATCGAGAGCACGACGATCCCGTCCTCGACGTCCCCCGAAGCCAGCTGCGCCCGCGCCATGCGCTCGAATTCGGTCCGGTTCTTGTGAAGGTAGCTGAACGCCTGCTTCTGCGTCAGAAATGTCGTCGCAAGACGACACATCTGCCGGCCCGCGCCCAGCGCGAGAAAGAAGGTGATGGTGCCACCGCTGTCCGACTTGACTCTAGGCACGACCCGCACTCTTTGGCATGTGACCGGCCCTCTCCAGATTGTCGTCGGCGCTATGGAACGCGGCTATGGCGTCACCTTCTTCTTGCGCTTCGTCGGGGCGGGCGCCGGCAACGATGCTTGAAGGGTGGCGTCGGCCGCTTCCTTGGCTTCGCGCAGCTCTCGCAGCCGAGCCATGTTCTTGCGAACATCGACGGCTTGCTTTCCCGCATCCGCCATCGCCCGCGCTCCTTCTTCAGCAGCCAAACGCTGACGGTTCGAACGCGCGATGCTTTCGGGTGTCGGTTCTGCCGATTTCCTGGCGCTCATCCCTCACCCTGCTCCGCAACAGACAAAACCCGCTCAATCCCTGGGATCGAGCGGGCAGCATGGCCGTTTCAGTACATCCGTGAAACGGCCCAGAGGCCTTAAGCCAGCGAGAGATTCTCAGCGCTGACCTTGCCCCGCATCTTGTCGGTCTTGACCTCGAAGTTGACCTTTTGGCCCTCGGCGAGACCCGCAAGACCAGCCCGCTCGACTGCGCTGATGTGAACGAACACATCGTTGCCGCCGTCGTTGGGCTGAATGAATCCAAAGCCCTTCTGGCCGTTGAACCACTTCACGGTACCTGTCGTCATTTTTCTTCTCCAAAGCGCACATGCGCGCATTCCGCGTGACACTCACGCAGAACCGATTCAATTCGTCGATGTCTCTGGAAAAGGAGCCCGCGGGCGCATTCAACAAGGCACAGCGGCTGAACGAACTGCGTTAAAGTATACCTCATCATCGTCATTTGCAAGGCTTGCCCGGATTTAATTGCGCCCGCGGCTTCGGTGGAACATTTCCAGGCTTGAAGACGAAGACCTGCGGGCATCCGATGCGAGGCAAACGAGCCTTCGCAAGCATCGATTTGATATACGGTTTCAGGTCACGTCACATCGATCAGCGCATCCGCGCGACCATGTCGGGTCGACGTCATAGCGGCCCCTGCCTTCTCCGATCCAATCACCCCTGCGGGCGAGCAACGTATCCTTGTGGACATACGCGCCGTGGGTCTTTTGCTACGATTGCCCATCACCGCCCGGCACGCGGCTTTCATCGGTGATGAGAACGCCGGTTGCGCTCCCGCCTGTTCAGCAAGGGAGCAACACCATGGGACGGCGTCACTTCAAACAGACTCAATCCCTCAGGCAGCGGCTGGCGGATGAAGCCAAACGTCTGCGCGAGGAGGCGCGCTCGCTTCCTCCGGGTCGTCGCCGCGAGATGTTGCTGCGAAGGGTGCGGCAGGACGAGACGGCCATTCAGATCGATGCCTGGATCAGCTCTCCGGGCCTGAGGGCGCCGATATGATGCAGCTCAGTCTCGACTGAGCGCTCAGCGATCGCCGCCACCGAGTTGCCCGCGGAAGAACTGCACCACGGCGGCATTGAACTCGCGGTGAAAGGCTACCCTGTCGAATCCCGCCGGCACGTCGGCGCAGATGCGCGGGATGGCCGCCGCAAGCTCGGCCGAGCAAGGTGCGAGGAAAGCAAAGTGGCCGGCCGGAACGACGTGAATGTCAGGCTTGCCCGGCAGGCTTTCTGCAACGCGCGCCGTGCCCGAACCGTCGCCCACGCCCGGGCCGCCGAACTGCGACCGCCAGAACTGGAACGGCACCTTGACGGCGGCGAGGTTCTCGCGCGTCAGGACGCCCGGCGCGGGATCAACGATGACGGCTGTGCGGATGCGCGCATCCTGTATCGGGTCAGGCGGCGTCTCACCATTGTGAAGCTGTGCGCAAGCGCCGGTCGCCTCCTTGCAGAAACTCGCCACCCTCGCAAAATCCGGCCTGGTCCCCATCAGCACGAGGCCGGTAGCCCCTCCGAGCGAGAAACCGAAGAAGCCGATCCTGGCGGGATCGATCACCGCCCTGTCCTTCCAGTCGTGCAGCACGAAATCGAGCAGGCGGACCATGTCCGCGGGGGCGCGATCCCCAGACCGACAAGGTGTCGCGCCGCGAGGAGTCGCTATAGGTGTCGCCAGGATGATTGATGGCGGCGACGACGAAACCGGCATCGGCCAGCGCCTCCACGGTGTCGTGCTGTTGGACGAACGTCCCGCCCCGGCCGTGCGAGACAATGACCAGCGGCAGCTTTGCGCCGGTGACCGGACAATCCTTCACGCCCTTCAAGTCGAAATCGGCACCGACCGAAAGACTGCCCAGCGCCACATGTGTCGGCTCCGCCGCGCATGGATACCAGATCGCGCCCGCCAGGGCGGGATCGGATTCGAGAAGCTGAATGCCCGCGGCCTGCGCAGGCGAGCCAAGACAAGAGAGCGTGACGGCGAAAGCCAAAAGCGCGCTGCGCAACGGAAGTCCCCCTGACCAAGCCCATGAGCGAAGAAGGACAACAAAATTGTGGCTTCAATTGATCAGGTGTGGACACCGATCCCGCCGCACCGGCCGCTCGGGTGGCATGAGCGGCACTTGAGCCCGTCGGATCCCCGTCGATGTTCAAAGCGGCGCGGTTGGCACCAGGCGGGCGAACAGAGGCACGTTAGAGCGCCACAGCAAGCAGTCGCGCGCGCGAGCAGACTGGYCGGCAGCAAGCTCGGAAAGCTGCTTCCGTGAGAACACATGCCGCTCGCAGAAGAACGGTCGAAGGGGCGTGCGCGAGAAGAAATTGTAGAACAGCGCGCAGCGGTCACGCGCGATCGCCGGACGCCCACGATGGTAGTAACTGGCGACATCCGTGAAGATCACCGTGCCGGCCCTGCCGATGCAGGTCGTCACGTCGCCGCTCTCCAGCGTCGTGCCGAGCCGCTCCTCCAGCATTTCCTGCGTCAGGACAGGAAAGTTGGCACCGTCGAGTGAGTCGCTGCCGGGAAAGGGACGGTGCAGGATTTCGAGCGGGCCGGTGTCGAGGTCGACATCGTGCAGGTAGACGATCACCTTGACCATCCGCCGGTCCTCGACATCGCGATGCCATCTGCGTGCCGCCACCTGTCTGCCGTCGGCGACGGTATAGAAGAAGTTCAACGTGTCACATGCAGCAGGCAGGCCGAGATAGGCCTCGACGATGTTGAGGATGCGATCGTCGAGAGGCCAGCGGACGATATGCGGATGGCGCATCATGTCTTCGGCGCCGACCTGCACCGTGTATTCGCCACCAAACTCGCCCTTTCTGGCGCGGAGGGAATAGGCGTTCGCGATTTCGGTCGCCGATGCCCAAAGCGCGTCCGTGCCGGGCAAATCCAGCTTTTCGAGCGAGGTGATATAGACGCCGTTCTTCTCCAACCCTGCGACAATTTCCGCGTCAAGCGACGAGAGTTTGGGCAGCCGCGACCGGTGAGATGATCGCGCCTTGTCGTAAGCCTTGTCCAATTTCCGGCTGATGGCCGGCATTCCAAGCAATCTCGAGACGATCTCCGCTGGCAGGCTGCGGACCCGGCGCAAGGCCCGGTAACGCAGCGTTGTCTGCTTCATGTCGCGGGTCTCCTCGGTTACGATGGATGCACAGCGAGGTCGCCGCCGGCGCCAGACGCTGTCGACAAATGGCTACTCTCCGAGTTGAGCTAAAGTTCGGCTTGATCGTTACGAAGTGTGAACGGAGCGTATCGAACGCCGCTGCAAAAGAGGCCGATGGTGCCGAGCGCGAACGCTACGTGGGAAGCGACGCCGGACGTGTTGAGAACGAGCGCAGTCGTCCTTTGGTTCTCGACGGCGCTCCTGCGAGCAACGACTTGAAAAAGATCGAGGTCAGCATGTCACTGTTGGGAAAGGCCGCCGTCGCGATGTGGTGGAACGTCCGCCCCGAGCAGCGCACGGAGTTCGGCGACTGGCATTCGCACGAGCATTTTCCGGAGCGGATGAGCATTGCCGGCTTCCGGCGCGGATCGCGCTGGACCAGCGCGACCGACGCGGACGGCTTCTTCGTGCTCTACGAGCTGGAGCGGTACGACGTGCTGACATCGAAAGGATATCTCGACCGCCTCAACGCGCCGACGCCGTGGTCGACCAGGATGATGCCGCATCATCTCGGCATGGTCCGCAGCCAGTGCCGGATCGTGGCGAGCTTTGGCGGCGGTGTCGCGACCTCGCTCGCGACCATCAGGCTCTCGCCAGCCGTCGGACGGGAGGCGGAGTTGCAGGCGAACCTCTCGGAGACGCTCGGCGCCTTGGCGCAGAAGCCGGGTCTGACAGGCGCCGATCTCCTCCTGACCGACACGCCCAGGACGAATTCAGCCACGATCGAGCAGCAGATCCGCGGCAAGGACGGCGCCGCCGACTGGATCGTGCTGCTGTCGGGTTACGATGGCGATGTGATTGAGGACGCGATCGCCGGTCAACTCTCGCCGGCGGCGCTCGGCGCTCTGGGCGCGCAGAACGATCCAACGACCGGCCACTACCGGCTCGCCTTCACGATGACGCCGCTGGATGTGGCAACGATCTGACGGCGGATCTCGCACCGGGCGAACTTGATTCGATTGAGCGCGTTCAACTTGCCTCGCCCGCATCCCCATCGCCCCCCTCCTCGCCCGCGACATATTCGAGGATGTCTCCGGGCTGACAGTCGAGCTCGCGGCAGATCGCGGCCAAGGTCGAGAAGCGCATCGCCCGCGCCTTGCCGGTCTTCAGGATCGAGAGGTTCTGGATGGAAATGCCGATTGCGTCGGCGAGGTCACCGAGGCGGCGCTTGCGCTTCGCAAGCATGACATCGAGGTTCACGACGATCGGCACAAGCATTCACCTCAGATCGTCAGTTCGTTTTCGGACTTCAGCAGGATGGCGTGCTCGATGACGAATTTCAGCGCCATCAGGAACACCCCGCCCGCGATCGTGCCGATGTCGATGTTGTAGGACGGCAGGAAGAACTTGATGTCGCCGATCTCGTGCAAGACATAAGCCACCGCGTTGCTGGTGATCAGGTCGACGAACGGCCAGATCACCAGAATGATCCCCATCCACCACACCCCCTGAAGCGTCTCGGACACGAAGATCCGGCCGCGCGCGAAACGATGCACCATGCGGTGAAGGATGCCGATCAACACGGCGAAGAACGAGAGCTGAAGCGCAAATAACGTCCAGAACAGCAACTGGCCGTGGCGCGACATGTCGAGCGGGTTGGCGACGATCCCTGCGCATTTCACCTGCTCGGGACTGAGGCTCGCCGCGATCGAAGCGGAGGCGGTCGTGTTTGCGCGATAAGCGAGCCACACCATCACCGGCAGCGCCGCCCAGATCGCCCAGAACGCAAGATCGAGACGTCGGAACCAGCTCTGCCGGGCCTCGCGTACCGATATCCCCACCACACTCATCTCCAGGCACTCCGCAATTTCCAAGCAATCGCCCTCCCCTAATATGCCTGTTACGCCCAATTGACTCAACCTAAAACGCGATATATTTCTCGTTTATCATGAAATATTTCATGACAACCGACTCACAACGGAGCTCCCATGCGTTCCTTCCTCGTCCGGCACCTGCTCGCGGCGCTGCTGTCCATCTCGCCGCTTGGAAACGCCAAAGCCGCAACGGTCAGCGGTCCAGCCGGCGTCTGGCTGACGCAGTCGGGCGATGCGAAGATCAAGGTCAGCCGCTGCGGCAGTGCGCTGTGCGGCCGGGTCGTCTGGCTCAAGGAGCCGATCGACAAGAAGACGGGGAAGGCACAGCTCGACGACCATAACGCCGATCCCGCGCTGCGCGGCCGCAAGATCGTCGGCATCTCCCTGTTCATCGAGATGCAGGCCGCAGGTGCCAATAAATGGTCAGGCAGGATCTACAATGCCGACGACGGAAAGACCTACGCGAGCACAGTGACCTTGCTGCCATCAGGCAATCTCAACGTCCAGGGCTGCATGGGAACGCTGTGCGCCGGTGAAGACTGGACGCGGTGAGCGGCAGATCGGTCCAAGGCAAGGTCAAAGGCAACATCGAAGGCCGCCCATTTCGGCGGCCGCTGTTTTCCGCGATGCCGTGTCGGATCGAGGGCATCCCGGTCGTCCTTGGGACATGAATGGGCCGTAGACGCCGAGGTCGGGCCCATCGAAGCAAGAGGATGAAAGAATATGCCCAGCACGATACGTCTACACCGCGTTCTCTCGACCAGTCCGGAGAAAGTCTATCGCGCCTTCCTGGAGGCGGATGCGATGGCGAAATGGCTTCCGCCGAACGGCTTCACCTGCACCGTGCATCATCTCGAGCCCAAGGTCGGGGGCACGTTCAAAATGTCGTTCCGGAATTTCACGACGGGCAACAGCCACGCCTTCGGCGGCGAATATCTCGAGCTCGTCCCCGGTGAACGTCTCCGCTACACCGACAAATTCGACGACCCCAATCTGCCCGGCGAAATTCAGGTGACCGTGCTGCTGAAGAAAGTCTCGGTCGGCACCGAGGTGGACATCACACAGGCCGGCATCCCGGACGTCATCCCGCCGGAAGCCTGCTATCTCGGCTGGCAGGAATCGCTGCGCAACCTGGCACGGCTCGTCGAGCCCGAGATCAACCAATGACAACGGCGCTGCGGGCGCGTGACCGTGATGCTTACGCGCCCGCCTTCGGCGCAAGCCCGCCGCTCGCGGTCCAGCGGTCCGGGTCGGGACTGTGCCCGATCAAAGCGAGGCCGTAGGCGATCGACTCGAACTGGTCCCCCGACATCAGCCGCTCGTTGCCGAACCGCTCGGCGAACAGTTTTCGGACGGCGGGCACGAAGGAGGTGCCGCCGGTCAGGAACACTTTTTCCACCTCGCGCGCGGTGATTCCGGCCTCGCCCAGCACCTTGTCGACGGTGGCCCCCAACCGGGCGATATCGTCGGCAATCCAGGATTCGAAGTTTTTCCGCGTGATGGCCGAGCGAATGTCGACCCCGCCGCCCTTGAAGTGGAAGTCCACCTCATCCCGGCCAGACAGCGCGACCTTGGCGTCGGACACCGCGCGGTACAGCGAAAAGCCGAGGTCGAGGTCGACGATGGTGATGAAATCCTCAAGCAGGGCCGGCTTCAGCGCGGTGCGCGACAGCTCCCGCAACTCGCGCAAATCGCCGTTGCTCTTCATCAGCGCGAGTTGATGCCAGCGCGCGAGGTTGGTGTAGTGGCTGTTGGGCACCGGCAGCACCTTGTCGAACGAGCGGAAGCTGGAGCCTTTGCCCAGCCGCGGCGAGACGACGTGGTCGACGATGCGGTAGTCGAACGTGTCGCCGGCGATGCCGATGCCGGCGTGTCCAAGCGGCTCGGCGCGCAAGCTGCCGCCAGCGCGCGAGAAACGCATCACGGAGAAATCGCTGGTGCCGCCGCCGAAATCCGCAACCAGGACCGTGGCGTCGCGCTCCAGCCGGCGGGCAAAGGAGAACGCTGCTCCCACAGGCTCGTAGACATAGCGCGCGTGGCCGGCGCCGAGGCGCTCGAAAGCGGCCCGGTAGCGCTCCATCGCCAGCGCCTCGTCGGGATTGCCGCCGGCGAAGCGCACAGGGCGGCCGACCGTGATGTTTGCCGCCTCGAAGCCGAACCGGTCGCCGCCATGACGCGCCAGCGTGCGCAGGAACGCGGCGAGAAGGTCCTCGAACTTGTAGCGCTGGCGGAACACCTGGGTGGAATTGAAGCTGCTGCTTCCTGCGAAGGTCTTGAACGACTGGAGGAAGCGATAGATGTGGCGTCCCTCGAGGAACTGCTCGATCGCCCACGGGCCGCCTTCAGCCTGGGCTCCGGCTCCCGGCCGGTCCTCCCAGAAGCACAGCGCCGACACATAGACGCTGTGCCGTTGCCCGCCATGATCGAAGCGGATGGCCTCGACCCGGCGATCGTCCGCCGCAAGCGCTACGACCGTATTGCTGGTCCCAAAATCGATGCCGATCGAGACGGCGGGCGAGGCGCTCGACATGAACCACTCTGACAGATGATTGGATAAGGGGGCGGACCACTAGCGGCTTTGCATGAGCCTGCCAAGAGCCCCGGTCCGCGGCGGCGCGGTCGGAATTCGCTCCCATGGCGCGCTTCAGGCCGATCATGCCCCCTGGATCCACGTCTTTTGCCACGGGGGCAGGCATTTTAGAGCCAGCGCCTCGTTTCGGCGGCAACTTTAAGCCCGAAGCGGCCGCTTTAACGCATCATTATGTTGCAATGCGGTAGATTGAATGCTGCTATGCAATGGGATGCATGGACATTGGCATCTGGTATACATAGATTGCCCTTCGAAATGAGACAGCAGTACTGACCGTCTCAAGAAAGGAATTTCCAATGTCCAAGACCGCTTCCGTCGCCCTCGCGCCCTCCGCCTCGCTGTTCGCCCGTTTCATGGCCGCGGTCGACCGCTTCCTGATGGCGAGCGCCGAGATTTCGAATCACAACGGCGACCTGCCCCGCTTCGGCCTGTAAGCAGCGCCTCCCGCGCTGCGAGCGCGACGCGCCGGTTTCAGAACCGTCCACATACTACTTTTGATGAATGGCCCCGCAGGACGGGGCCATTTCTATTTGCGTTGTCCCGAGTCACAGCCGCGGCCGGCGAACGTCCTGCGGCATTTGCGCACGGTGACCGGACCAGCGCTTGAACCTTGGCATAATGAATACAAGAATGCCACTCCAGCGCTCGCAGAAAAATTAGAGGCGCCACGGGAGGCTTTATGACGGACATGGTGCAGGCAACGGCCCCTACTACCGCGCGCGTTAGCGACACGTATCGCTGGGCGCAACTGGCAGTCGGTGTAGCGGCGATGGTGATGATCGCCAATTATCAATACGGCTGGACGTTCTTCGTCCCCGACATCCAGAAGAAGTTTGGCTGGGATCGCGCTTCGATCCAGTGGGCCTTTACTCTGTTTGTCTTGTTCGAGACCTGGCTCGTGCCGGTCGAAGGATGGTTCGTCGACAAATACGGTCCGCGCATCGTCGTGCTGATCGGCGGCATTCTCTGCGCCGCCGGCTGGGCGATCAACGCCCAGGCGACTTCGCTCAACGGCTACTATCTCGGCATGATCATCGCGGGCATCGGCGCCGGCGGCGTCTATGGCACCTGCGTCGGCAACGCGCTGAAATGGTTTCCCGACAAGCGCGGTCTTGCTGCGGGCATCACGGCGGCCGGCTTCGGTGCAGGCTCCGCGCTGACCGTCGCGCCGATCCAGGCCATGATCAAGGACAGTGGCTTCCAGACCACCTTCCTCTATTTCGGCTTGGGACAAGGCATCATCATCTGCATCCTCGCCTTCTTCCTGCTCGCGCCGAAGGCCGGCCAGGTGCCGGTCGTGGTGGCGAACGCCGCGCTGGTGCAGACGCGTCGCAACTACCAGCCGACCGAGGTGCTGCGTCAGCCGATCTTCTGGCTGATGTACTTCATGTTCGTGATCGTCGGCGCCGGCGGCCTGATGGTGACGGCGAACCTGAAGCCGATCGCGGTCGACTGGAAGGTTGACAGCGTTCCGGTGACGCTGATGGCGGTGACGATGACCGCGGTGACGTTCGCAGCCACGATCGACCGCGTTCTCAACGGCCTGACGCGTCCGTTCTTCGGCTGGATCTCCGACATGATCGGCCGCGAGAACACGATGTTCATCGCCTTCGGCATGGAAGGCTTCGGCATCTGGATGCTCTATCTCTGGGGCCACGATCCGATCTGGTTCGTGCTGCTCTCGGGCTTCGTGTTCTTCGCCTGGGGTGAGATCTACTCGCTGTTCCCCTCGACCTGCACCGACACGTTCGGCGCCAAGTTCGCGACCACCAATGCGGGCCTGCTCTACACCGCAAAGGGCACCGCCGCGCTGCTGGTGCCGATCGCCAATTACATGCAGCAGTCGTCGGGCACCTGGGACAGCGTGTTCATCATCGCGGCCGGCGCCAACATCCTGGCCTCGGCGCTGGCGATCGCGGTGCTGAAACCCTGGCGCAAGATCGTGGTCGCGAAATCGACTGCGGCCTGACGCGCTCCACCGCAACCGACTCAAGCAAAACGCCCGGCCTCACGGCCGGGCGTTTTCGTTTTTACAGAATCCGCCTCCGGGTACCATCGACCGCGCGGAACCACGCAGTTTTCTTGCGCTGCGTCACAAGATTCGGCTTGCCTTCTGGAATATGGTATACCAATGTCCTCACCGCGCTTGCGACGATAAGCCACAATATTTGCGACACTGGGTCATCTTGCAATCCCAGGTCGCATCAAATCAGGCGCGTTGGGAGGTTCTTGATGATTTCCAGCACGGACGGCGCCGTCACGGCCGCGCCTCTTCGCACCGGTTTCCGTTGGTTCCAGCTGGCCATGGGCATCGTCTGCATGGCGATGATCGCCAACCTGCAATACGGCTGGACGCTGTTCGTCGATCCGATCGATGCGGCCCACCATTGGGGACGCGCCGCGATCCAGCTCGCTTTCACCATCTTCGTCGTCACCGAGACCTGGCTCGTTCCGGTCGAAGCCTGGTTCGTCGACAAATACGGCCCGCGCATCGTCATCATGTTCGGCGGCGTGATGATCGCGCTGTCGTGGGTGCTCAACTCCTATGCCGACAGCCTCACCCTGCTCTACACGGCTGCAATCGTCGGCGGCATGGGCGCAGGCGCCGTCTACGGCACCTGCGTCGGCAACGCGCTGAAATGGTTCCCCGATCGCCGCGGCCTTGCCGCCGGCGCGACGGCCGCGGGCTTCGGCGCGGGCGCCGCGCTCACCATCGTACCGATCGCGACGATGATCGCATCGAGCGGCTACCAGCACGCGTTCCTCACCTTCGGCATCGGCCAGGGTCTGATCGTGTTCGTGCTCGCCTTCTTCATCCAGCCGCCACGGCTCTCGATTCCGCCGAAGAAGAAGCAGCTCAATCTGCCGCAGACCAAGATCGACTTCACCCCGCCGCAAGTGCTGCGCACCCCCATTTTCTGGGTGATGTACCTCGTCTTCGTCATGGTCGCATCCGGCGGCCTGATGACCGCGGCGCAGATCGGCCCGATCGCGCACGACTTCAAGATCGCCGATACGCCGGTGACGCTCGCGGGCTTCCAGATGGCGGCCCTGACCTTCGCGATCTCGCTCGACCGCATCTTCGACGGTTTCGGCCGCCCGTTCTTCGGCTGGGTCTCCGACACGATTGGCCGCGAGCACACCATGTTCATCGCCTTCGGCACCGCCGCGGTGATGCTCCTGACGCTGTCGGCCTACGGCCATGTGCCGATCGTGTTCGTGCTCGCGACCGCAGTTTACTTCGGCGTGTTCGGCGAGATCTACTCGCTGTTCCCCGCCACCTGCGGCGACACGTTCGGCTCGAAATTCGCCACCACCAACAACGGCATGCTCTACACGGCGAAGGGCACAGCTTCGCTGCTGGTCCCGCTCGCGAGCGTGATCTCCGCAACCTACGGCTGGAAGGCCGTGTTCGTGGTGGCCGTGGCGCTGAATGCGACCGCCGCGCTGATGGCGCTGTTCGTGATCAAGCCGCTGCGGCGTTCCTTCATCCTCGGCAAGGAAGCCGAGAGCGCGAGCACCGCGGCGGGCAACGCCAAGACCGAGACGGCGTAGCAACCACACGCCTCTGCACAAAAGGAAAGGGGCGCAGCAATGCGCCCCTTTCCTTTTGGGGCGCGTGGATAAACGTCAGTATTCCTGCCGCAAGAATTTTCGGATCGGCCAAATCCAATGCTTGACGATTGGCATTATGTATACCACACTTCGTCCCATCATTCACCCAGGGAGGTCGCCATGCTAGTCGGAGACATTCTGCGCAAGAAGACACCGCGCGTCGTCACGGTGCGAATGAACGAAACGGTGGGTATCGCCGCCAAGCTGATGCGCGCCAACAACATCAGCGCCCTGGTGGTCAAGGACGTGGTCCGCTCCGAAGGCAACACCGCCGTCGGCATGTTCACCGAGCGCGACGTGGTGCGCGCCGTCGCGGAGCATGGTGCCAACGCCATCAACGTGAAGGTCTCGCAGCTCGTGTCGGTGCAGCAGCTCGTGTCCTGCTCCTCGACCGATACGATCGAGCACGTCCGGCACCTGATGAACCGCAATCACATCCGCCACCTGCCGGTGATCGACGATTACAGCCTCGTCTCCGTCATCAGCATGCGCGACATCGCGGCTGCCGTCGACGAAGCGATCAACGGCACGCCGCAAGCAGCAGCTTAAAGCGCAACGACCCTTCCCCTGCGACTGCCGGCCCCGGCTCGGATCCTTCCGAGCCGGACCGGATCTTTCGTCCCAAAATTCCGGCCACGCGCGAGGATTTCATGAAGATCTGCATCTACGGCGCCGGCGCAATCGGCGGATATCTCGGGGTTCAGCTCGCGCGCGCTGGCGCCGATGTCAGCCTGATCGCACGCGGTGCGCACCTTGCCGCGATGCGCGAGCGCGGCCTGACGCTGCTCGCGGGCGAGGAGACGCATACCGTCTATCCCCGCTGCACCGATGATGCCGCCGAGCTCGGCGTGCAGGACTACGTCATCATCACGTTGAAGGCGCATTCGATCACCGGCGTGATCGAGAAGATGCAGCCGCTGCTTGGGCCCCACACCCGCATCGTCACCGCGGTCAACGGCATCCCCTATTGGTACTTCCACAAGCACGGCGGCCAATACGAGAACTCGACGCTGGAGAGCATCGATCCCGGCGGGCGGCAATGGCGCGAGCTGGGGGCCGAGCGCGCCATCGGCTGCATCGTCTATCCCGCGACCGAGATCGAGGCGCCCGGCGTGATCCGCCACGTCTACGGCAACAACTTTCCGCTCGGCGAGCCCTCCGGCGAGATCACCGCCGACGTGCAGCGCCTCGCCGACCTCTTCGTCGCCGCCGGCCTGAAGGCCCCGGTGCTCGACCGCATCCGCGACGAGATCTGGCTAAAACTGTGGGGCAATGTCTGCTTCAACCCGATCAGCGCGCTGACCCACGCGACCCTCGACGTGATCTGCACCGATCCTGCCACGCGCGCGCTGTCGCGTGCGATCATGGTGGAGACGCAAGGCATCGCCGAGACCTTTGGCGTCAAATTCCGCGTCGATGTCGAGCGCCGCATCGAAGGCGCCCGCAAGGTCGGCGCGCACAAGACCTCGATGCTCCAGGATCTCGAGCGCGGCCGTCCCATGGAGATCGATCCGCTCGTCACCGTCGTGCAGGAGATGGGCCGCCTGACCGGGATGGCCACGCCCGCGCTCGACTCGGTGCTGGCGATGGTGACGCAGCGCGCCCGCATCGCCGGCCTCTATGACGGCATCTCGACGCCGGCCGATCCTCGCGCGCTGGCGGTGGCATGATGACCGCCGACATGAAGAAATGGCTCCGCTTCCGCCACGCCGGCGCCGCCGGATTCGGCACGCTGACGCCGTCAGGCATCAGCGTGCATGAGGGCGAGATGTTCGGCCGCAACACTGCCACCGGCAAGACGCTGGGGCTGTCGGAGGTCGAGCTGCTCGCACCTTGCGTGCCCAGCAAGATCGTCGCGCTCTGGAACAATTTTCATGCGCTTGCGGCCAAGCTGAACCAGCCCGAGCCGCCGGAGCCGCTTTATCTCCTGAAGGCCACCACCAGCATCACGACGCCGGGCGCCGTGATCCGCCGCCCGTCTTATTACGACGGCAAGACCACCTATGAGGGCGAGCTCGGCATCGTCATCGGCAGGACCTGCGCCCGCGTCTCGCCGGCGGAAGCCGACAACTTCATCTTCGGCTACACCTGCGTCAACGACATCACCGCCAACGACATCCTGACCAGCGACCCGACCTTCGCCCAATGGGCCCGCGCCAAGGGCATCGACGATTACGGCCCGTTCGGCCCCGTCATCGCGACCGGCCTCGACCCGGCAAAACTCACGGTGCGCACCATTCTCAACGGCGCGGAGCGGCAGAACTATCCGATCGCGGACATGATCTTCAGCGCGCAAGAGCTGGTCAGCAGGATCTCGCACGACATGACCCTGCTCCCCGGCGACCTCATTGCGGTGGGCACGTCCGTCGGCGTCGGCGTGATGAAGGAGCCGGTCAATACCGTGACGGTTGCGATCGACGGCATCGGCGAGCTGACCAACGAGTTTCGGCTGTAGCTGCGACCGCCGTGCCGTAGCCCGGATGGAGTGAAGCGAAATCCGGGACCGGCGCCTCGAGGCTCGCAGAACCCGGATTGCGCTTCGCTCCATCCGGGCTACGGGACTGTGCGCCGCCGCTCCAACTTCGGGAAAACTCGGCAAGACCCGCACCGCCCTCCACCCATCGGCTGACGCCGACGGCTGTGGATCGCGCTCGCTGACGCGTCCGGCAACCCGCCCGCCCCTTGATCTCGGTTCCGCTCTCCAATAGCAACTATGGCGATATTGTGTGCCGGCGTGAGGAATTCACGATGTGGCTGTTTGTCCTGGTTGCCTGGTTCGTCCTGCTTGCCGCCATCGCGCTTCTCGCCCAGCAGGCGTTTGGTTACGATATCGCCCACCTGCCCGCCCTGTTCGCGGGCCTGCCCATGCCGCAGCGAATCGCAACCGGCGCACTTCTGGCCTTGGCGCTCGCACTGATCGGCGCAACCGTCTGGCGGCTCTCACGCCAGGACCGGCGCCTGAACACGCTGCGCGACCGCCTCAGGAAGACGCGGGAGGACGTCGTCGTCGCCCACGCCCTGCAAAATCACCTCGACGCGACCGTCCAGCATCTGATCGAGAGCGATCCCCGGGAGGCCGTCTCCGCGCTCCACGACAAATTGGGCGAGACCGAGCAACGCGCCCTGCTCCAGCAGGGCCGCAATGAATCCACCGACATGCACGACCAGCTCGCCGAGATCCGCCGCCGCCAGCAGGGGCTTCGCGAGATGGTCGGCAAGGTCGCCGAGCAGCGCCGCGCGGTCGAGCCCGTCTTCACCGAGATCCGCGACCGTCAGAACCAGCTCGAGCGGTCCCTGCTCGATCTCGAGACCGACGACCGCAAGAACAACCTCGCCGACCGGTTGAAGGAGATCGCCCGCGACGTATCGACGATGCTGTCGCGGGTGGGCACCGTCCAGGACACCTTCGCAACCCTGAACCAGTACAAGGAAGATCTGGCGAAATCGCACGCCGAGCTGGTGCCGCTGCGCTCGTCCGAGGCCGGCATCAACGCCCTGATCGGCGAATTGAGCCTCAGCCACGACCGCCTCGCGAAAACCATCAACGAGCTCGAAACCGGCGGCGAGGCGCCGCTCAGCGCACGGGTCGAGACGCTCTCGAACAACAAGATCGAGATCGAGCAGCGTCTGGCCCGCATCGACGACAGTTTCAACATCCTGAAGGCGATCCGGCTCGATTTCGAGGAGCTCGGTCAGCGCCGGACGCAGCTCGAGCGCGCGATCGCGGAGGTCGAGACCGACGCCGACGGCAAGAGCCTCGCCGACCGCCAGAACGCCCTGAACGATTTCGTGCTCCAGTCGCGCCAGCGCCTCGGCGCGTTGCAGGAGACGCTGACGACGCTGAATGCCTTCAGGGCGGAACTTTCAAAGTCGCAGGCCGATCTCGTCCCGCTGAAGGCCCCGGTGTTCGGCATCGAGGCCCTGATCGCCGACGTCAGCACCACCCGCGATCTCCTCGCCAAGACGGTCGGCGAGATCGAGGCCAATGGCGGGGTAACCCTGGCCTCGCGCGTCGATGCGCTCACCAGAAGCAAGCGCGAGGTCGAAGACCGGCTCGCCCGCATCTTCGACAATTTCAACGCGCTCGACGGCCTGCGCAAGGACATCGGCGGCATCTTCTCGACGATCAGGAACAGCCTGAACAGGATCGGGTGAGGCGCCGGCACACTTATTCCCCCCACTTCCCCCCACGTCTATTTCACCTACGTCGGCGGCCGATGAGATCACGAGGTATTTTCGTGGCGCCTGGCCCGTGATACAATCTTGGCGCGAATATATTTGATTCAGATTATTGTCAGCTCGATCGCCATTCATCGCCGGCCCCTTACCCGACATGCCGGCCCTCGTTCATAAGCGGAGGAAGAGCCCATGGCCCGGAAAACCACCAAGTCTGCCAAGAAGGCCAAATCCAAAGCCAAGAAATCGAAACCAAGCTCCAAGGCCAAGTCGGCAGCCAAGACGAAGAAGGCGGCCAAATCCAAATCCCGCAAGGCGAAGGCCAGCAAGTCCAAGGCTGGTAAGTCCAAGGCCAGCAAGTCGAAGGCTGGCAAGTCCAAGACCAGCAAGAAGGCGAGCAAGGCGAAGAAGACCATCGCCGGCGCGTCCAAAACTGGAAAGGGCAGCAAGAAGACCGGCGCAACCCAACCGAAACGGCCCAAGCCGCCGACCACGACATCACCGCCGGTGGTCACGCCGCCGCCTGTGATAGCGCCTGCTCCGTCAAATTCGACATCGGGCTTCCAGGTCATCGGCACCAACGCCAATGCGCCGTTCTCGCTGAAATTACATCGCGGCGACGGCATGACGCTGGTTGCGATGAACTGGAAGACCGGCCGGCCGCCGGAAAATTTCGTCGGCTTCGCGATCGAGTACCAGGAGCCCGGTGGCAGTCAGTTCTTTCCGTTGAACAACCGGCTTAACTTTCTCGACGCCTCGGGCAACGTCAATCCGCAGAAGCTTCCGACCCTGCAATCGCCGATCCAGAAATTCCGCTGGGTGCATTTCCCGCGCAACGCTGAGCTCGTCGGCGACTTCGTCTATCGCGTCACGCCGATGTTCATGGACGCGCAGGGCAACCTCAGCAAGGGCGAAGCGCAGCAGGTGCCGATCCAGCTTGCGCGCGAGACCTATCCCGGCATCGCCAACGTCACCTTCACCCGCGGCTTCATCTCCTCGCAGGCCTTCGTCGACCGCTATCTGGCGCACGGCCCGATCAACACGCTGGTGGCGCCGCTCGCCGCGGGCGGGCTCGACTTCAAGCCCACGCATCCCGACACGCAGGCCGCACTGGCCTGGATGGGTTTCGAGGCGCGCGCCGCGATCCTGGAAACCCTCGATCAGGCGATCGCCGACCATGCCGAAGTCCGCGTCGTCGCCTACGATTTCAATCTGCCCGAAATCCTCGACCGCCTCGTCCAGCTCGGTCCGTCGCTCAAGATCATCATCGACGACAGCTCCCCGCATGGCGACAGCGGTTCCGCGGAAAACGCTGCGGAGGTCCGCCTGGTCGCCTCGGCCGGGCGCGCGAACGTGCTGCGCCAGCATATGGGCAATTTGCAGCACAACAAGACGATCGCGGTGAACGGGCCGACCGTGAAGAAAGTGGTGTTCGGCTCCACCAACCTGTCCTGGCGCGGCTTCTACGTGCAGGCCAACAACGCCCTGGTGGTGACTGGTCAGAGGCCGGTCGATCTCGCCTTCGCGTCCTTCGACAGCTACGTTGCCAATAGCAATAACGTCGCGGGCTTCGGCGCAACCCCCTCCGCCGACTGGCAGGATCTCGGTCTTCCCGGCATCGACGCCAAGGTGGCGCTCTCGCCGCACCGCGCCGCCAACGCCAAGCTTGACGAGATCGCGGCCGACCTCAAGAGCGCGACGTCGTCCCTGCTCTATTCGCTTGCCTTCCTGGCTCAGACGGGGGGCTCCGTGCGCGACGCCATCACCGATCTCACCGCCAACAGCAACGTCTTCGTCTACGGCATATCCGACAAGGAGGTGGGCGGCATCGACGTGCAGAACCCGGACGGAAACGTTGTCCCGGTGTTCGCCGCCGAGCTCGGCAAGAACGTGCCGGAACCCTTCAAGTCGGAGCCGACCGGCGGCACCGGCACGCGCATGCATCACAAGTTCACCGTGATCGACTTCGACAAGCCGACGGCACGTGTCTATCTGGGATCCTACAATTTCTCCAAACCCGCCGATCGCCAGAACGGCGAGAATCTCCTGATCATCCGGGACCGGCGCATCGCCGTGTCCTACATGATCGAGGCCCTTAGCCTGTTCGACCATTACTCGTTCAGGGTCGCCGTCAAGAAGGCCAACGAGAAGGGAGAGAAGCTGCATCTGGCACGGCCGCCGGGCCCGGGCGAAAAGCCGTGGTGGGACGACGATTTCACCGTCGCACACAAGATCAAGGATCGCCTGCTGTTCTCTTGAAGCGGTGCCGCCGGCGTCGCGCAGCAGCGAAACATTCGGACACACATCGCATCTCTGCACGCCGACATATGCCGCCAACATGTCGCGCGTCCGCCGCACTGTGGACGCATTCCGACGCGCATCTGTGAGGCGTGTCTGGGGGCACGGCACTGCCGTGTTTGGACCAAACCTTCAGGGGTATGACTGTGAAGAAGATTGTATTTGTCGTGGGTGCTACGTTCGCTCTGGTGACGGTGGCGAACGCTGCGGATCTGCCGCGCCGGCAGCCCGTTTATGCCCAGGAGCAGGCGCCGATCGGCAAGATGCCGATTGGCAAGAGCCCGATTGGAAAGGCCCCGATCGGCAAGGCGCCCGGCCCGGTCGTGTCGCGCTACTGACGCGCAGCATGGCGATCGCTGCATCAGCGTGAACGGCCGGCAGTCGAGGGGCACAAAGTGGCGAACACATCTGATCGATCGGGACCCTGCATCCTCGCGGGATTCGCCCTCGCGGCCATGATCGCATGCACGACGCCCTCGGCCTCGGCCTATGAAGCGAACAAGCGCATTGCCGACGCAAATGCGCTTGTCCCGGCCGACACCGCATCACGACCGGCACCGCAATCGACGCGGCGCCCGGTCGCGCGCACGGAGAAAGGTCCCTACTACGTCGACTTCCGCGCGCGGACAGCGGCGAGCTGGGGCCATGCCTTCATCTGGTATGGCAAGACCAGCGAGAAGGCCGTCGAGGTCGCGGGCCTCACGCCTGCCGGCGACACCTGGGCCTACGTGCTCGGTCACCTGACCTGGGTGCCGTCCGAGACCGGCGCCAGCTACGGCGATCTCGATCCGGACTATTTGACCGCCAGCTACCGCGTCTACCTCAACGAAGCCGACGCGAAACGCGTGTTCGCCTACATCAAGAAATTGCAGGCGAGCTCGCCGGTCTGGAACGCCGAGACCACCAACTGCACCGGTTTCATCGGTGACATCGCCGAGTTCATGGGCCTGAAGGTCCCTTACCGCTGGCAGCGCCCGGAAAACTTCGTCAACAACCTCAAGGAAATGAACGGCGGCCGCCAGATGGTGCGGCTGTCGGCGGAGTAGCGCGCAGGTACCCTCCCAGTGTCGTCCCGGCGAAGRCCGGGACCCATACCGCGAGGTCTATCGATTGTGCGCGGTCGGAGTACCGAACGT
>NZ_JBFULU010000033.1:0-85198 GCF_054049735.1 Bradyrhizobium sp. P5_C12 | reverse complement strand
GACATTCCGCCTCCCGCAAACGCTTGGCTGATAGTCGTGAGCGCATAAGTATCTGCGTTGATCGGGCACGAACATTGCTTTTTCTTCGACTGCAAACGAACTCTCAAGAAGCAGCAAAAGGCACCAATGTTCAAACCAAAGGCTTTCATTCCGGCGCTGCTTGGGCTCGCGATCGTCGCGGCGCCGGCGCATGCGGCGGGCAATCTCGTCGCGGTGCTCGAGGCGGAAATCGTCACGCTCGATCCGCATTTTTCCACGGCCTATATTTCGCGCACGTTCGGCTACATGGTGTTCGACACTTTGTTCGCGAAGGATTCCAAGGGCGAGATCAAGCCGCAGATGGTGCAGGACTGGAAGGTCTCGGCCGATGGCCTGACCTACAGCTTTACGCTGCGCGACGGCTTGAAGTGGCATGACGGCCAGCCGGTCACGGCGGCCGATTGCGTGGCCTCGCTGCGCCGCTGGGGCACCCGCAGCGCGCTCGGCCGCCGCATCTTCGCCATCACGGCCTCGCTCGAGCCGACGGATGCGAAAACGTTCGTGCTGACGCTGAAGGAGCCGTCCGGCCTCGTCATCGATGCGCTGGGCAATCCCGTCAGCCCCGTCGCCTTCATGATGCCCGAGCGCATTGCCAGGACGCCCGGCGACCAGCGCATCACCGAGATCGTCGGCTCCGGCCCGTTCGTCTACAGCAAGGACGATCACCGCACCGGCGACCGCATGGTCCTGAAGAAATTCGCCGATTATGTGCCTCGCACCGAGCCGGCCGACTTCCTCGCCGGCGGCAAGCGCGTCAACATCGACACGCTCGAAATCCGCGTCATTCCCGATGGCTCGACCGCCGCCTCGGCGTTGCAGAGCGGCGAAGTCGACTTCATGCAATACGCACCGTTCGACCTGCTGCCGAGCCTTGAAAAGAATTCTCGCGTAAAACTCGTCAATTTCACCGGCGGCAACATGTTTGCGGGCGCTTATCGCCTCAACGCCGCATCGAAGCCGTTCGACGATCCCGCCATCAGGCGCGTATTGTGGAAGCTGGTCGATCAGCGCGAAGTGCTGGACGCGCTCGGCCTGGGGGCGAAATACGCGACGCCGTGCGCGACTTACTTCACATGCGGCACCACCTATGAGAGCAAGGCCGGCACCGAGGCGGCGGCCAATCCGTCGATCGAGGCGGCGCGTGCCGCGCTGAAGGCGACGAAATATGCCGGCGAACCGGTCGTCGTCATGCAGGCCAACGATCTCGAAGCCCCGCGCGTCTCGGCGCAGGTGCTGGCCGAGCGGCTGAAGCTTGCCGGGTTCAACGTCGATCTCCAGGTGATGGACTGGGCCTCCGTGCTGGCGCGCCGCGCCAAGAAGGAGGGCTGGAGCGTGTATGGCGTTCACGCCGGCGGCTACGATCTGGGCTCGCCGCTGACCAACGTCATGGTCGCCTTCAATTGCGCCGACTTCACCGGCTGGCAGTGCGACGCGCGCATCACGCCTTTGATGGAAGCCTTCGCCAAGGCGCCCGCCGAAGACGATCGCAAGAAGATCGCCGCCGAGATCCAGACCGTGATGTACGATCAGGCGCCGGCGATTCCGTGGGGCCAGTTCGCCCAGCCGGCCGCCTATCGCGCCATTTGGCGTAATCTGATCCCGTCCGCCATCCCGGTGTTCTGGAACGTTGAGAAGTAACGCGATGTACGATGTCATTGTTGTCGGCGGCGGCTCGGCCGGCGCCGCGGTTGCGGCAAGGCTCTCCGAGGATCCCGCAAGGCGCGTCCTGCTGCTCGAGGCGGGGCTCGACTGGCGCGCCGACGAGGCGCCCTGGGAGGTGATGACGCCGAATCCCATTCCGATCATCCACAAGCGCGAGTTCCAGGAGAAATGGCAGTGGCCCGATCTGCTGACGCGGCGGGTGGCGGGCCAGGAGCCGCGCTTCTACTGGCGCGGCAAGGGGCTCGGCGGCTCATCGATGATGAACGGCCAGATCGCGATCCGTGGCGTTGCCGACGCGTTCGACGAATGGGCGGCCAATGGCTGCACCGGCTGGTCGGCCAGGGACGTGATGCCGTTGTTCTCGGTGATCGAGGATGATCTGGAATTCGGCGGCGTCGAGGGCCACGGACGCGGTGGACCGCTGCCGGTCTATCGCGCGCCGCCCGAAAAATGGGGCCCGATCGATCGCGGCTTGCGCGATGCGGCGCTGGCGAGCGGCTACCCGTGGTGCGCCGACCTCAACGGTCCGGACGGCGAGGGCGTCGCCTGCTACCCGATCAACAGCCGCGACAGCCGCCGCATCACCACCAATGAGGGCTATCTGGAGCCCGCGCGCGGCCGCGCCAATCTGGAGATCCGTGGGCATGCGCTGGTCGACCGTGTGCTGATCAGCGACGGCCGTGCGACCGGCCTCCGCGTCCATGTCGAGGGGCAGGGCATCAGCGAGATCAGCGCACGCCAGATCGTGCTCTGCGCCGGCGCCATCCACAGTCCGGCGATCCTGCTGCGCTCGGGCATTGGGCCCGCCGACGAGCTGAAGGCGATGGGGATCGCGGTCGCGCAGGACCTGCCGGTCGGCCGGCACTTCTTCGACCATCCGCTGTTTCGCGCCACCATCCAGCTCCGCGAGGATCTCCGGCCGACCGATCAAGACACCCGCCACACCAATTGCTGCGTGACCTATTCCTCGGGCCTCGCCGACGGCGGCAAGCGCGACATGATCCTGATCGCCTTCAACCACCGCGGCATCGGCGTGCCCGGGGCGATCGGCGCCGGGCTGTTCAACGCCTACTCTCGTGGAACGCTTAAATTGGCCTCGATCGACCCCGCGATCGATCCAATCGTCGAGGAGAACATGCTGGCCGATCCGCGCGACATGCTGCGCATGATGGATGCGGTGAAGCGATTGGCCGTCATCACCTCCCAGCCGGCGCTTTCCGGCATCGCCGACTGGATCCGGCTGACCGACACCGATCTGACGCTGCCGCAAGCAGCGGCGCTGCCGGATCACGAGCTCGATGCGCTGCTGCGCCGTGAAACCGGCGACATCCAGCACGCCGCCGGCAGCTGCCGCATGACTGGCTTCAAGGCGGCCGATGGCGTGGTCAATCCCGACGGCACGGTGAAGGGCATCGCCGGCTTGCGCGTCGCCGACGCCTCGATCATGCCGTCCGACTGCCGGGCCAACACCCACTTCACGACAGTGGTGATCGGCGAGGCGATCGCGCGGATGATGATGCGATAGCCGTCGCGCGGGTAGCAGCCGACCATTGCTCACCCGCGCCGATCGAGATCGACCTTTGCTAGGGGACTTATCCCGCTTTCTGCTTCGCCCTCGACGGATGGCACAAGGTTCGCGGCGAGAAAGTCCACGAAAGCTCTGAGCTTGGGAGCGAGTTGCCGGCTCGACGGCCACAGGACCCGTAGCGGTCCCGAACGATCGGTGTAATCGTCGAGCACGGGGACGAGCAGACCTTCGCGAAGCTGGCGGTTGATGGCGAAGTCCGGCAGGTAAGCGATGCCCATGCCCTGTTCCGCCATATAGATGAGCGGCTCAAGCGTACTCGCCACGACCGTTTTTGGCAGCTCGCTCTCGATGTCGGCATGCTCTCCCCGCAGCGGCCATCGCTCGAACCTTCGGCTGGTCGGAAACATGTGGCGCAGACAGGCATGAGCCTTGAGGTCGTCGGGGGTCTGAGGAACGCCTTTGGCCGCCAGATAGGCCGGCGATGCCACCAGGCGTCGGCGATACATGACCAAAGCCCGGGACATCAAGCGCGTGTCGCCGGCGTCGGCGAAGCGCACGACGGCGTCGAAGCCTTCCTCGATCACATCGACGACCCGATCGCTGAAATCGAGATCCAATGTTATGTCCGGATATGCCCGCATGAACGCGACCAGAGTGGGCATCATCAGCATGCCGGCCAATGGCAGGGCGACACGCAGCGTGCCGCGCGGAGTTTCGTGCGTCTGCGACAGCTCAAGCTCGGCCGCTTCAATCTCAGCAAAGATGCGACGGCAACGCTCCAGAAACCGGGCACCTTCCGCGGTGAGCGTGATGCTGCGCGTGCTGCGATGGAGAAGGCGCACGCCGAGCCGTTCCTCCATCCGCGCTACCGCCTTGCCGATCGCTGACGACGACACGCCAAGCTGCCGTCCTGCGACCGTGAAATTTCGGGCTTCCGCCGCCCGTACGAAGGCATTGAGCGACCCCAGACTGTCCATAGGCGAGCCTCCATTTCGGACATTATAGTCCGATATGTTTGGAATTGCGGCCCAATTTTCAAAACGTTCAGGTGCGCTCATCTTCGGCCCAACGCCGCGGTCTCTTTCTGCTCACTCAAGAGATGGAGACGACGGGCGGTCCAGGGCGGAGGGAGCCACCTCTGCTCAAAATCTTGCTTTTTCAAGGAGATAGTCATGTCATCGTCAGTCGTATTGATCACGGGGGCCCTCACTGGCATCGGCCGCGCTGCAGCAGTCGCGTTCGCAAAAGCAGGCCATCGCGTCGTTGTTTCCGGCAGAAAGCCGGATGCCGGGGAGGCCTTGGTCCGCGAACTCCGTGCGTCCGGTGCCGAAGCCGAGTTCGTCCAGGCCGACGTGCGCAAGGAAGACGATGTCCGTCGCCTTGTCGACCGCACGGTCAAGCGCTTCGGGCGTCTCGACGTCGCGGTGAACAATGCCGGCACCGAAGGCAAACCGGGCCCGATTACGGACCAGACCGCGGAAAGCTACGCCGCGACGTTCGACACCAATGTTCTCGGCGTGCTGCTGAGCATGAAGCACGAAGCCCGCGTCATGAAGGGACAGGGCAGCGGCAACATCATCAACATCTCCTCGACCTACGGGCATGAGGGCGCGGCTGGAGCGTCCATCTATGTCGGCAGCAAGCACGCCGTCGAAGGCATCACCAAGTCGGTGGCGCTCGAACTCGCGAAGTCGGGCGTCCGTGTGAACGCCGTGGCTCCCGGTCCGACCGACACCGGCATGTTGACCCGCTTCACCGGCACGCCCGAGAACAAGGCGGCTCTGGTGACGACCGTGCCGATGGCCCGCCTCGGCCTCTCGGAGGAGCTTGCCAATGCGATCGTCTTCATCGCGTCGGAAGGCGCCTCATACATCACCGGCCATGTCCTCCAAGTCGATGGCGGCAAGAGCCACTGACTGTCGGGGCTTTCCATGACCCAACACAATCACCAGACCGCTCCCACGCGGTTCATCGAGGCCAACGGCACCCGCTTCGCCTATCGCCGCTTCGGCAGGGCAGGTGGCGTGCCGCTGGTCCTCAACCAGCATTTCCGCGGGACCATGGATCATTGGGACCCGGCCGTCACCGACGGTCTGGCCGGGAACCGCGAGGTGATCCTCTTCAACAATGCGGGCGTCTCGAGCAGTTCAGGCCGGGTCCCGACGAGCTTTCAGGAAATGGGTGCAAATGCGATCGCCTTCATCAAGGCTCTCGGGCTTACCAAGGTCGACGTGCTCGGCTTTTCCATCGGCGGCATGGTCGCCCAGGAAATTGCAATCCAGGCTCCCGATCTCGTTCGCCGGCTCATTCTTGTCGGGACCGGGCCGCGTGGGGCTGACATGGCAACGAGCAGATCAGCAGAGATATTCGCCGCCACCTACGACTCGCCGGAGTATCTCTGGCTCGCCGTTCACTTCTCGCCGTCCCCGTCGAGCCAGGCCGCAGGCCTCGCCTTTCTGGAACGCAAGCTTTCCCGCGACGATCGCGATCCCGAGGTGAGCGGAGAAGCTGCATCCGCACAGCGCGAAGCCATCGGCAAATACATCGCGCCGGCTGAGATCGACCGTCTGAAAAATATCCGTCAGCCGACGCTGATCGTGCAGGGCAGTGACGATGTCATCATACCTACGGTGAACTCTTACATCCTGCAACAAAACCTGCCGAATGCGCAGCTGATCCTTTATCCRGATGCAAATCACGGGTCGTTCTACCAGTACCCGGAACTCTTCGTGTCGCAAGCCGACCAGTTCCTCAGATCGTCACTGCAAGGCGACGATGCGAACCTGCAACCCGCCGAGCGGCTGCCATTCCCCTCCATCGTCTCGGGAGGAATTTAGCTGGCTGGGACACGGAGCTAGATCACCCCCGCCAGCCGCAGCGCCACGCCCGCCGCGCAACTGCCGGCCAGCACCGTCAGCATGCCGAGCTTGAAGCGGAAGATCGCGGTGGCGGCCGCGATCGACAGCAAGAGCGCTGGGACATCGACGCTGGTCAGCACCGGCCTGTCGAACGCGAACGGAAAAGCGTGCACCGGCGCGGTCTCGCGGAACAGCGTGTGCAGCGCGAACCAGATCGAGAGGTTGAGGATCACGCCGACGACGGCGGCCGTAATCGCGCTGAGCGCGCCGGCAAGGCCGATGTTGCCGCGCAGCCGCTCGATATAGGGCGCTCCGACGAAAATCCAGAGGAAGCATGGCGTGAAGGTCACCCAGGTCGCGAGCAATCCGCCGAGCGTCGCAGCTAACATCGGCGACAGGCCGCTCGGGTCGCGGTAGGCCGCCATGAAGCCCACGAACTGGAGCACCATGATCAACGGGCCCGGCGTGGTCTCGGCCATGCCGAGGCCGTCGAGCATCTCGTGCGGCTTCAGCCAGTGATAATGCTCGACCGCCTGCTGGGCGACGTAGGCCAGCACCGCATAGGCGCCGCCGAAGGTGACCAGCGCCATTTTCGAGAAGAACAGCGCGATCTGGCTGAACACGTTGGCCTCTCCGAACGCCGCGAGCAGCGCGATCACCGGCACCAGCCACAGCGCGAGCCATATCGCGCCGACGCGGACCGCGCGCGCCAGGTCGGGGCGGACGTGATCGGGCACGGCCTCGCCAAGCATGCTGTCGATCGCGGCGCTGCTGCCGCCATGGCCGTGACCGGCCGGCGCGAACTCCGGGCGGCCGCTTCGTGCGCCGGCATAGCCGATCAGGCCGGCCGCGATGATGATGATGGGGAAGGGCACGGCGAAGAAGAAGATCGCGACGAAGGCGATCGCGGCCAGCGCGATCATGATGCGGTTCTTCAGCGCGCGCTTGCCGACACGCACCACGGCTTCGACGACGATGGCGAGCACGGCGGCCTTCAGGCCGAAGAACAGTGCCTCGACGAAGCTGACATTGCCGAAGGCGGCGTAGACGTAGCTCAAGCCCATGATGGCGATGATGCCGGGCAGGATGAAGAGCCCGCCCGCCATCAGACCGCCGGCGGTGCGGTGCATCAGCCAGCCGATATAGGTCGCAAGCTGCTGCGCCTCGGGTCCCGGCAGCAGCATGCAGTAGTTCAGCGCATGCAGGAAACGGCCTTCGGAGATCCAGTTCTTCTCCTCGACCAGGATGCGGTGCATCACCGCGATCTGGCCCGCGGGGCCGCCGAAGCTCAGCACGGCGACCCGGAGCCAGACACGAAATGCCTCGTTGAAGCTGATGCCGTGACCGGCATCAGCTCCGTCCGCCTGAGTGGCGCGGGTATCCATTACGCCTTCACCTTGTTGGTCGGCCAGTTGTGGGTCTCGGTGGTGGCGTCCCGGCACCAGCGATAGAAGGCGTCGTAGAGCAGCATGCCGGCCTCGAGCTGTTCGAGGTCGTCATCATACATCCGCGACAGCCCGAGCGAGGCCGCGAGCAGGCCGGGCGCCTCGGGGGCGAGGTCCGGCCGCGCCGTGTCGGCCCCGCGGACCAGGGTTGCGAGCCGCTGCAGGGGCGGGATGGCGAGGCCGAACTCCTCGACCATGACGTCGAACGTGCAGAGCGGGCCGCGATGGCTCCAGAACACGTTTTCGACATCGAAGGGCGCCGCGTTGAAGCGCTCGCCGACGGCGACCACCTCGGAGGGTGCCACGAACAGGAACACCGCGTTGGGGTCCACGAAGCGGCGGATCAGCCAGGGGCAGGCGATGCGGTCGACCTTGGGCCGCGCGCGCGTTACCCAGACGGTGCGTCCCTTGGCGTCGCGCGGCGGCAGCTTTGTTGCATCGACCAGCGGCAATTTCGCCGCCTTCCAGCCCTCGAAGCCGCCTTCCAGCGCCTCGGCCTGCGCGCCGAGTTGCCTGAGCCAGGCCGCGGTGCCCTGTGCGAGCTTTTCGCCGCGCAGGCAGGAGACGATCGCGGAACGGCCGGCGAATTCGCCGCCCCAGTCCGGAACGTTGTTGTGGCTCAGCTTGATCGAGCCGGGGATCAGCCGCTGGTCGGCGGCAAAATCCTCGTCCGTGCGCACGTCGATCAGGGCAGGGGCGTTCGCCGTGCCGATCAACCGTGCCAGCTTGTCAGATGATATCGTCGCAAAAGAAGACATGATGCGCCCTCGTAAAAGAACAACGGGACGCGATTCTTGGGCTTGTCGCCTCGTGGGGAGATCGCTCAATCCCCATGAGGTCGATTACAACGAAACCGCGCCGGACTGTCAATCGCCTCGTGCCACCGATTTTGCCCACACGCTCCGCAGGTCTATATTGCCGGCCAACGGACCTGACCTTTCGGAGCCCCCCGATGCATTCACATTCCATCGACCAATGGACCCATGACCATGCCTTCCTCGGCGAGAAGCACGAGGAGAACGAGCGGCGCACCTGGTTCGTGGTCATCCTGACCCTGGTCATGATGGTCGGCGAGATCGTGGCCGGCTCACTGTTCGGGTCGATGGCGCTGCTAGCCGACGGCTGGCACATGGGCACGCATGCGGCAGCGCTTGGCATCGCCGCGTTTGCCTACCGCTTCGCCCGCCAGCACCTCGGCAATGCGCATTTCACCTTCGGCACCGGCAAGTTCGGCGACCTCGCCGCCTTTTCCAGCGCGATCATTTTGGGATTGATCGCGGTCGAGATTGCCTATGAGAGCGTGCTGCGGCTGTTCACGCCGGTGCCGATCGTCTACGGCGAGGCGATCGCGGTGGCCGCCCTCGGGCTGTGCGTCAACCTCGCCAGCGCGTGGCTGTTGCGCGGCAGTCACGATCATCACCACCACGGCCATGGGCATGATCATGGGCATGATCACGACGACGATCACGACCATCACCACCATCATCACGACAACAATCTCCGCGCCGCCTATGTCCATGTCATGGCGGATGCCGCGACCTCGGTGCTGGCGATCGCAGCGCTTGCCGTCGCGATGTATTCGGGATGGGTCTGGGCCGACCCGGCCGTCGGGCTGATCGGCAGTGCCGTGATCGCGAGCTGGGCGTTCGGCCTGATCAAGAGTTCAGGCGCGGTGCTGCTCGACGTGCGCGCCGATGAGAAGCTGGAGCGGGTCATTCGCGCCCGCATGGAGGTGGGCGACGACCGCGTCACCGATCTGCACCTCTGGCAGGTGGGGCCCGGGCATTGCGCCGTGCTGGTCTCGGTGGTGTCGGACCAGCCGAAGCAACCGGCGGTCTACAAGAAGCGCCTCGCGGGCCTGAAGGGGCTCAGCCACGTCACGGTCGAGGTCGAGACCTGTCCGCATTGAGATCGTCCGCGGGAATTCCGCGGACCGGCCGGGGTTGATCCCCGGTCTTCGTCGCGCACGGCTGTCACAAAGGAATAAGAATCATGCCCCGGATCAAGCTCGCTCTCGCCGTCGTCGCACTCGCTCTGTCCGGCCATGCGGCCGTGGCGCAGTCGGAGAAAGGCGGCGTCGAGAAGCTCTATGTCCTCAATTGCGGCGAGGGCACCGCCGGCGATATCTCGCGCTGGACGCCCGGCCTGAACGAGGGCAAGACGATGGACTTCGTCGACAGCTGCTATCTCATCAAGCACAGCAAGGGCTGGTTCCTGTGGGACACCGGCATCGCCGATTCCGTTGCGGCCATGCCCAATGGCCTCGCGCCCGCCGATCCCAAGGCTGTCACCTGGCGGCGCCCGAAGACGCTTGCCGCCCAGCTTGAGCAGCTCGGCGTCAAGCCGGTCGACGTCAAGGCGATGGCCGTCTCGCACACGCATCCCGACCACACCGGCAATGTCGAGCTGTTTCCACAGGCCACGCTCTACGTGCAGAAGGCCGAATATGACTGGCCTGGCGCCAACAATGAGCCGCGCTTCAAACCCTCGCATCCCGTCGAGCTGCTCGCGGGCGACAAGGACGTGTTCGGCGACGGCAGCGTGACCATTCTGTCCACGCCCGGCCATACGCCGGGACACCAATCGCTGCTGGTGAAACTGCCGAAGACCGGCGCGGTGGTCCTGTCCGGCGACGCCGTTCACTTTAGGGATAATTGGGACAACCGCCGCGTGCCCAGCATGAACGCCAACAAGGAGCAGAGCGCGGTCTCGATGCAGAAGATCGCCGACACCCTGGCCAAGGAGAAGGCGCAGCTCTGGATCAACCACGACAAGGCCCAGCGCGACAGCCAGAAGATGTCGCCGGAGTTTTACGACTAGCCCGGCATTGTTCTGCTGCCACGTCCCTGCTGCCACCATGCTGGCAGCAGGGACGTGCTAACCGCCCCGGCAAGCTCCGCGACAGGAGACGATTGTGGGGGAATGGCTCGGGGTTGCGATCGCGCTGGCGTCCAGCAGCCTTGGCGGTACGGCGGCGGCGATCACGCGCTATCTCGTCGGCGGCGCCGATCCGGTCCTGCTTGCGATCCTGCGCTGGGGGATCGGCTTTCTCTGCCTGCTGCCGTGTGCGCTTCTGCTGGGCGTGCGCTGGCCGCAGCGGCCGGATTGGCCGGCCGTGGTGTTGCTCGGCATCTGCTTCTTCGGTTTGTTCTTCATCCTCTACAACATCGCGGTGTCCTACACGACCGCTGCGCGGGCCAGTCTCGCGCTGGCGACGCTGCCGCTCCACACCATGGTGGTCGGTGCGATCCTCGGCGTAGAACGGCTGACCGCGCGCAAGATCGCGGGCGTCGGCATCGCCGTGCTCGGCGTGGCGGCGGCGCTCGCCGCGGGCCTGGCGCAGAGCCCGCCGGGGGCCTGGCGTGGCGAGCTGATCATGACCGGGGCCGTGTTCTGCATGGCGTTCTACAACGTGCTGTCCCGCCCGCTGATGCAGCGCTCGAGCGCGCTCGGCTTTCTCACGGTCGGCATGGGCGCGGGTGCCGCCGTGCTGGTGCTCGCGGATCTGGCCAAGGGCAGCTTTGCCGCGCTCGATCACTTCACGACGGCGCAGTGGGGCGCCGGCATCTATCTCGGCATTGGCGGCGGTGCGCTCGCCTTCATCCTCTGGGTCATGGCGCTGGCGCGCGCGACGCCGACCCGGGTCGCCAATACGATGACGGTCAATCCGATCGCCGCCGCCTTGCTGGCGGCGCTGCTCGTGGGTGAGCCGATCACGCCAAATCTTCTCATCGGGCTCATCGCGGTGTTCGCCGGAATCTGGATTGCGACCGGCGAAACGAAGACGGCGTGACCAGCTCCGCACAGCGCGACAGTTTGAAATTGTCGCCGGCAATTTACCGATAGTTCACGTCACACGCCGCCGTTCGCCGTGCCGTCCAATGCAGGTGGAAGCGGAGTGCGGGCGTTGCCGTGCCTATAGTTTCAGCAAGGCAGTCATCAGCGATCCGACAGGCATGCCGTTCGCAGAGGCGGGTCATGCATTTCTGAAATCCCGATCAGGCCTTCACTTAAGCGGACTTTAAAGAGTCGGCCGCTATGCATGCAAACGTGCATAACTCAACAGGACGGCAAGGATATGCGTAATGCGATGGGACGGCGTCAGTTCTTGTGCGGTTGCTGCGCGGTGCTTGGAGCTGCGGCACTGCCGGGACGCGTGAGCGCCGCGGGCGATCCCGAGATCGTCCCGATCGAGTTTGCGAGCTTTCACGACCAGACGTTCAGCAACGAATATCTGCAGTTCATGAATGTCACGATCCCGCCCGGACAGATCGCCGCCTATCACCGGCACACCAGGGACTTTGCCCAGGTGTACATGGCCGTCTCGGATGCCGAGGGCACGCCGCTGGGAGGCAAGCCTGTCATCACGCCGCGCAAGGTCGGAGAAGTGCTGTTCACCAACTACACGAAGCAGCCGGTGGTGCACCAGGTTGCCAATGTCGGCTCCAGCGATTTCCGCATCATGGGGTTCGAGTTGTTCGACTCGCAGCCTGGCCGCTTTTCACCGCTCGCTCGCCCCGAGCCCTACGTCTCGGTCATGGACAACCACCGAGTCCAGGCCTGGCGGTTGATCCTGCGGCCGGGTGAGGTTGCGGCACCGATGCAGCAGGCGGCGCCCGGCGTACGTATCGTCGTGCAGGGTGGCGTGCTGGTCGAGGGCGTGCAGGGGAAGCCGGACCACAAGCTCAACCTGAAGTATGGCGATTTCGCGTGGCAGAATGCGGGTCCCGTACGGACGATGCGCAACGCAGGCCAATCCACCGTCGAGCTTGTCGAATTCGAATTGAAGTGAGGCGCGGCATTCGGGCGAGGGGAGCGTTCCTGCTGAGCGGGCAGCCCTCACTTCCTGGGTTCTGATGCGAATGAGGAGTGGGGCGTGTCTATCAAGCGGTCGGGAATTGCCATTGCAGCGCTGATGTCGGGCGTCGTCGTCCTGACGTCAGGCCTTCAACTGAGCGAGCGCTGGCGCGCTTACCAGAACGCCATCGCGGCGCACGCCCTGGAGACCCGTCTGGCTGCAGGCTTCGATGCCGTCGGCAGCCTGACCATCGAGCGTGGTCCCGTCAATCGGGCGCTGCTCGGGAAATCCGCCGCGGACGATGCGGTGCTCAAGGAGTTTGCCGCCAATCGCCGAACGAGCGATGAGGCACTGGAGAAACTGGAGACGCTTGCCCGCGGCGATGCTGACTTGACGCAACGGGTCAAGGCGGCCGCAGCAAAGATCGCCGCCGCGCGTGAAGAGGCCGCGTCGCAGTGGCAGAAGCCGCTGACTGAGCGTCCCGGCGGCATCGCTGCCAAGGCGATGCGAGACTATGCCGAGGCGATGGCGAGCCTGAATGAACTCCTGGAGTCCGGCATCAAGGCGACGATGCGGCTGAGCACCACGGCGGGAAACCTGCTCGACGTCGCGCAGAAGGGCTGGGTGATCCGCCAGACCGCCGGCCAGGTCTCGCTGTTGATCTCGGGGCTCGTGACATCCGGCCGTCCGGCCACGTTGGCGGAGCGGGACGAATTGAGCGCCGCCAACGGCCAGATGACGCGGCTTTGGGCTGAAATCCTCGATCGCGGCGATGACGTTCACGCCCCCAAGAACACGCGGGCCAGCGTCGCCGCGGCCAGGGATCGCTATTTCGGTTCGGACAAGCCGCTACGCGACGGGCTGACCAAGGCCGCATTCAACGGCACCCCTTACGAGGTATCGGTGGATGAGTGGCGCAAGTCCGCCACGAGCGCGAACGCCTCGCTGCTGGGAATCCGCGATGCCGCCTTGCGCGACGCGCAGGCCGTGGCCGAGCAGGACGAAGCCGACGGGCTCGGCGGCATCTTGTTCGCCGGCGCGGCCATTCTGGTCGTTCTGGGATTGTCCGCAGCTTCGTCGCTGCTGCTCGTGCGCCACCTGCTCACGCCGATCTCGAAGCTGTCGGAGGTGATGACCCGGCTTGCCCGCAACGAGGAGGCCGAGGTGCCGTTTGCCGCCCGCAAGGATGAGATCGGCGGCATGGCTCTCGCAGTGCAGGTCTTCAAGGAGGCCATGGCCACCACCAATCGACTGGCTGGCGAACAGGCCGCCGAGCGGGTCGTCAAGGAGAAACGCGCTGCGCGTCTCGAAGGCCTGGTTCGCGACTTCGAGACCAAGGCGGGAGCAATGGTGGCGCTGCTGGCGTCGGGGGCGACCGAGCTCGAGGCGACAGCGCAATCCATGTCCTCGACCGCGACGCAGACCAAGGGGCGGGCGACCACGGTCGCGGCGGCTGCCGAGGAAGCGAGCGTGGGCGCGAGCACGGTTGCCTCCGCGGCCGAGGAATTGACGGCGTCGATCAGCGAGATCAGCCGCCAGGTCGCACAATCATCGACGATCACCGGCCGTGCGGTGGCCGATGCGCAGCGGACCGACAAGATTGTGCAGACGCTGGCGGAGGGGGCCGAGAAGATCGGCGCGGTGGTCACCTTGATCCAGGCCATCGCCGCTCAAACAAACCTGCTGGCCCTGAATGCGACGATCGAGGCGGCGCGGGCCGGCGATGCAGGGCGAGGCTTTGCCGTGGTCGCCTCCGAGGTGAAGATGCTGGCGACCCAGACCGGGACGGCGACCGCGGAGATCGGGGCCCAGATCGCGCAAATTCAGGCAGCCACCAAGGAGGCTGTCGACGCGATCCGCGGAATTACCGGGACGATCGAAGAGGTCAGCTCGATCTCGAATGCGATCGCGACGGCGGTCCAGGCGCAAGGCGTGGCGACGGCGGAAATCGCCCGCAACGTTCAGCAGACGTCGCAGTCGGTCAAGGACGTGACCGCGACCATCAGTGGCGTGAGCAAGGCGGCAACGGAAACGGGGGTCGCGGCGACCGAGGTGCTGAGCGCGGCAGACGGCCTGTCGCGACAGGCCGAGCAGCTGACAAGCGAGGTGGGCAGCTTTGTCGAGGAGGTCCGGGCCGCCTGAGGCGCGATGGCTTCAGGTTGAAGCGTCATGCGTTAGCGCGGTGTCGTGACCGGCGGCGGGCTCGTGTCCTGCGTCTTCTTCGGCTTCAGCGTGCCGGCATAGAACGAGAGCAGCCAGACCAGGATGATGGCGAGGAGATAGACGCCCCAGGCTTGCGGCGGGGTGGTCGCCCAGCGCAAGAGGCCTTTGAATGTGCGGGGCGGGCCGGTGTCGTCGCTCATGGCCCGCTTGTGCGCGAAAGCGGCTGCGCGGTCAATCCGGCCGCCGTTCCGCGCGGACGAGAAACAGCGCCGCCAGCGCCGAGAGGCTAAGCGCGGACGAGACGATCAGCACCTTGGCTCCCATCACGTCGATCAGCAGGCCGAAGGCCAGCGGCGCCACGGCTTGCGCCATCCGCGCCGGCGCGCCGATGATGCCGAGGCGATAGCCGAAATCCTTCGGGCCGAAGATCGACAGCGGCAGGGTGCCGCGGGCGATGGTCAGGATGCCGTTGCCCGAGCCGTGGAACAGCGCAAACGCGCTCGCCGCGGCGCCGCCGAAGATCGCCACGACCACTGCGCCGATCGGGTGGGTGAGGCAGGCGAGCCGCGTCGACCACAGCGGATGAAAGCGGCTGAGGAAGCCCGCCTCGAGCACCCGCGCGGCCACCTGCGCGGGGCCGATCAGCGCACCGGCCGCGATCGCCTCCACCGGCGTCGCGCCCGTGGTCTCCAGGATGCGCGGGAAATGCGCGGCCATCGCGCCGGTGACGGTCCAGACCGCGGCGAAGATGAAGGCGAGCAGGATCATGGTGCGGTCGAGCGGCACGTGCGGCTTCGCCGCCGTCGCCGCGGCCTGCCTGGCGCCCTTGATCGTCGGCAGCATGAAGAAGTTCAGCGGCAGGCCGATCAGGATATTGGCGGCGGCCCAGGCAAAGCAGGTGTCGCGCCAGCCGATATGGGCAAGGCCCCAGGCAGTGAGCGGCCAGCCGACGGTCGAGGCAAAGCCCGCCATCAGCGTGATGCCGGTGATCGAACGGCGCGCCTCGGTGCCGTAGATCCGGCCGAGCGCGGCGAAGGCGGCATCGTAGAGCCCCATCGCCATGCCGATGCCGAGCACCAGCCAGGCGATCGCCATCAGCGCCACCGATTGCGAGACGCCGAGCAGCACGAGGCCGGCGGCGATGGTCAGGTTCGAGGCCGACAGCACCTGCCGGCCGCCGACCAGATCGATCTGCCGCCCGATGCGCGGGCCGAGCATCGCCGAGATCACCAGCGAGGCCGAGAACGCGCCAAAGATCCAGTTCGAGGAGACGCCGAGGTCGCGCGCCATGGGATCGGCGAGCAGGGCCGGCAAATAGTAGCTGGAAGCCCAGGCCAGGGTCTGCGTGGTGCCGAGCGCCAGGATGATCGGAAGCTGGCGTTGGCTCATGTCCTCGTATTTCTGGTCTGCGGCGGGGTCATTGGTTGCATTTGCGGCCCGCGTGCACAGCGCGTCAACAGCGTCCGCGGCATATTCGATCTGCCGCGGGCGGGAGCCTCGGCGGTGCATGGTCCGCCTTTCGCTCGTCACGAATGCACGCCATAATGGCGCATGCAATTGACCTCGCGCCTCGCGCTGATGAACTGGCTGACCGGCCAGGGGCTCACGGGCCTGCCTGAAAACGAACTGCTCCGAGGGTTCTGCGAGCGCTGCCGCGCCGAAGGACTGGAACTCTCGCGCGGGCTGGTCGTCATCGACACGCTGCACCCGATCTATGAGGGCCGTGGCTTCCGCTGGAGCGACCGGCAGAGCAACGAGAGCGACGTGTTCGAATACGGCTCGACCGCCGAAGGCGATGCGGCCAAGAGCTGGCGCCGCTCGGTGTTCTTCCACATGCTCGAGCATGGCGACGACGAGATGGTGATCGATCTTGCCGACGCGCCGTCGCTCGATTTCTCGCAGATCGGCGAACTCGCCGAAAAGGGCCACCGGCACTATCTCGCCTTCGTGCACCGCTTCGGCGAGAACGGCGCGCTCGGCCTGATGGACTGCCTCTATTCCTGCTGGACCACGCGCCGCCCCGAAGGTTTCGGCGAGGACGGGCTCGCCGCGCTGCGCGATCTCGTGCCGGTGCTGGGGCTCGCGATCAAGTCAGCGCAGCAGATGGACATCGCGCGCACGCTCGGCCGGGTCTATCTCGGCCGCGATGCCTCCGAGCAGGTGCTGCGCGGGCGCATCTCGCGCGGCGTCACCGAGCGCATCAACGCCGTGCTCTGGTATTCGGATTTGCGCGGCTCGACCGGAATCAGCGAGAGCATCGGACCCGACGAGATCATCCCGTTCCTCAACGACTATGCGCAGGCCGTGATCGACGCGATCCACGACGCCGGCGGCGACGTGCTGAAGCTGATCGGCGACGGCGTGCTCGCGATGTTCTGGGGCGAGGATATGGCGGATGCGCGGCGTGCCGCGCTGCGCGCCGAGCATCTGTTCCGCAAGAACGTCGCGGCGCTGAACGCGCGCCGGGCGGCCGTCGGCCGTCCGACCACGTCGGCCTATATCGGCCTGCATGTCGGCGAGGTCCTTTACGGTAATATCGGCAGCGAGGACCGGCTGGATTTCACGGTTGTCGGGCCGACCGTGAACGAGGTCAGCCGCATTGCCTCGATGAGCCGCTCGGTCGACCGCGAGCTGTTGGCGTCGGCGGAGTTCTACAAGGGCCTGGACGCCGCCGGCCGCCGCTATCTCGTCTCCACCGGCCGCTATGCGCTGCGCGGCATCGGCCGCGCGCAGGATCTCTACACGCTCGATCCGGAGGTCGACGCGAGTGAACCGGTGACGGGGAGCTATGAGCGGTATCTGGCGGGGTAGCTCTCGCCGTCGTCCCGGCCTTCGGGACGACGGCGGAGAATTTTGCTAACACCGCACCGCCGCGCCGTCCCCCACCATCTCYGGCTGCCGGTCCAGCGCCACCGCCGGTGACAGCAGGATCACCAGCGCCTGCACGCCGAACACGGCTGCGGCGAGATACAGGCACGCTTCCGCGCTCCAGAAGCCGCCGACGACCGCTCCCAGCGCCGAGCCGAGCGGGCGGGCGCCGTAGCTCATGATGTTGATGGCGGAGACGCGGCCGAGCAGGCGCGGCGGCGTCACCGATTGGCGCAAGGTGGTGGTCGAGATCACCCACAGGATTGGCCCGACGCCGAGCAGGAAGAAGCTGAGGCCCGCGAGCCAGGGCGAGGGGACCAGCACTGTCAGCGCCATCACCACCGCGGCCACGAAGCCGGTGACCGGCCCAAGCCCCACAACGGTGCCAAAGGCGATTGCGCGCATCACCCGCGTTGCGAACAGCGCGCCGATCACCATGCCGACGCCGTACATCGTCAGCACGGCGCCGACGCCGGTCGCCGACAGACCGAGATGGCGTACGGCGTAGGGCACGAACACCGCGATCTGGAGGAACCAGCCGGTGTTGAAAATGAACTGGGTGATGAACACCGGCCGCAGCAGCGGGTGGTGGAACACGAAGGCCGCGCCTTCGCGGATGTCCTGGAACGGATGCCGTTGCGGCGCCGGCGTGCGGGCGGGCTCGTAGATGCCGGAGAGCAGCACCACCGCAATCGCGGAGAGGGCCGCGGCAAAGCCGAAGGCGAGGCTCGCGCCCCACCAGCCGACCAGCGCGCCGCCGAGCGCAGGGCCGCTGGCGAAGGCGATGGTGCGCGCGAGCTCGATCCGGGCATTGGCGGCCGGCAGCAGGTCCGAACTCACCAGCGAGGGCACCAGGGCCGGTGCGGCCACGCTGTAGACGACGGTGCCGCACACAGCGGCGAAGCCGAGCAGCGCCAGCAGCGGCAGATTGAGCCCGCCGAGCGCGAGCAGCAGCACGATCGCCGCGAGCGCGACCGCTCGCAGGGCCTCTGCACCCGCCATCAGCGAACGGCGCGAGATGCGGTCGGCGAGCAGGCCGGCCGGAATCGCGAACAGCACGAAGGGCAGCGTGAGGGCGGTCTGCAACAGGCCGGTCTGGCCTTCCGCGACCCCGAGCGTCAGCACCGCGACGATGGGGGCTGCGGCGAGCGCGATCTGCTCGGCCGATTGCGCCGCGAGGTTGGACCAGGCGAGGCGATTGAACGTCGGCGGGAGGCGAGGGGACGTTGGCATGGCTCATTTCCTGCAAAGTCGATCTGGCGCCAGTATCCGCTCCCCGGGACGCCCAAACCCACCCGCTTCCCGACAAGGGCCGCGACCGGCCGGCGACGGGGAACCGGCGCGGCTAGATGCAGTTGCAAATGAGTTGCAATAAGACCCGACTTCGGTATTCTGGCCTCATGGATGCCCGATCACCCGACCTCACTCGTGATGCCGCCGGCTGGCGCGTCGATGCCCCCACCACCAAGAGCCTCGCCGAGGTCAATGGCACGGTTGCCATTCCCGCCGCGGGCCACTGGGGGCGGCGGCTGCTCGCCTTTGTCGGCCCCGGCTATCTCGTCTCGGTCGGCTACATGGATCCCGGCAATTGGGCGACCGACCTCGCCGGCGGATCGAAGTTCGGCTACACGCTGCTCTCCGTCATCCTGCTCTCGAACCTGATGGCGATCCTGCTCCAGTCGCTGGCAGCACGGCTCGGCATCGTCACCGATCGCGATCTCGCGCAGGCCTGCCGCGCGACCTATTCGCCTGCCGTGAATTTCATGCTGTGGCTGGCCTGCGAGGCGGCGATCATCGCCTGCGATCTCGCCGAGGTGATCGGCACGGCGATTGCGCTCAAACTTTTGTTCGGCATTCCCCTGATCGGCGGCGCACTGATTGCCGCGCTGGATGCCTTCCTGCTGCTGATCCTGATGAACCGCGGCTTCCGTTTCCTGGAAGCCTTCGTCATTGCGCTGCTCGCGGTGATCGCGATCTGCTTCGGGGTCCAGATCGTGGCCGCAGCGCCTCCCGTGGCTGAAGTCCTGCACGGCTTCGTGCCGAAGACCGAGATCTTCACCAATCCTGAAATGCTCTACATCGCGATCGGCATCATCGGCGCCACCGTGATGCCGCATAATCTCTATCTGCACTCGTCGATCGTGCAGACGCGGGCCTATGAGCGCAACGACTCCGGCCGGCGCGAAGCGATCAAATGGGCGACGACGGACTCGACCATCGCGCTGATGCTGGCGCTGTTCATTAATGCCGCGATCCTGGTGGTGGCAGCCGCGACCTTCCACAACAGCGGCCATTCCGACGTCGCCGAGATCGGCCAGGCCTTCGAGCTGCTGTCGCCGTTGCTCGGTCTCGGCATGGCCTCGACACTGTTCGCGGTGGCGCTGCTCGCCTCGGGTCTGAATTCGACGGTGACGGCGACGCTCGCCGGCCAGATCGTGATGGAGGGTTTCCTCGACCTGCGCCTGCCGAGCTGGGCGCGTCGCCTGCTCACGCGCGGCATCGCCATCGTTCCGGTGATCGTCGTCACTGCGATCTACGGCGAGCGCGGCACCGCCGATCTCTTGGTGTTCAGCCAGGTCGTGCTGTCGATGCAACTGCCCTTCGCCGTCATCCCGCTGGTGCGCTTCGTCTCCGACCGCCGCAAGATGGGCCAGTTCGTGATCCCCGCGTGGGTCGCGGCGATCGCGTGGATCGTCGCGGGCGTGATCGTGGTTTTGAACTTGAAGCTGCTGGCGGATACGCTGTTCGGGTGAGGGCGCTTGCGGGTATAGCCGCTAGCAGAGCCCGCTCATGTGCTTGAACTTCCAGAGCGACGGCAATCCCTGCGGGCTGGTTTTCGGCACGTAGCCGCGCAACGTCGTCTTCGGCCCTTTCTGCTTGAACTCCTCGATCCCGCATGATGTCGGGCCTTCGTACACGCTCACTGTCACGACATAAAAATCGGGAAGAACGCCCTCGATCCGGGCGTCGGATTCGACGTCGGCGTTCGGGCGCCGCCATGTGTGAAGGATCTTGCGGCCAGGTTCGGGCTTGTCGAACAAGGGCAGGTCCGGCGCGAAGAGATCGGCGACCTCGCCAACCTTGACGACTGGCTGGCCGTAGTCTTTGAGGAACGTGAGAAGATTCGGGGCGGGAGGCGTCACCGCGATGCAGCGGCCAAAATACTCTTTGTGGCCGGCTTCACAGGCATGAGCATCGATGCTCGACGGGATGATCACCGAGAGTGCGACCATGACAGAACCTGCCGATGGCAAGCGAAGACCTCCGCTCGACGCACGACGTCGAACCACTGCCTCTTAATCCTGCGGCTCGGACGCAGCGTCGCCCTGTGCGTCGATGCGCAGCCAGCCTGATGGCGCGAGGCGCTGCTGCGGCAGGAAGCGGGCCTTGTAGTCCATCTTCTTGGAGCCATCGATCCAGTAGCCGAGATAGACGTAAGGTAGGCCCTGGCGGCGGGCGCGGACGATGTGGTCGAGGATCATGAAGGTGCCCATCGAGCGGCTGACCTGGCTCGGCTCGAAGAACGAGTAGACCATCGACAGGCCGTCGCTGAGCACGTCGGTCAGCGCCACTGCGATCAGCTCCTCGCCGCGGCCGGTGATGCCGCTGTCGGGACCGCGCTTGCGGTACTCGATGATGCGGGTCTCGACATGGCTGTCCTCGACCATCATGGCGTAGTCGAGCACAGTCATGTCGGCCATGCCGCCGTGGCGGTGGCGGGCGTCGAGATAGGCGCGAAACACCGAATATTGCTCGGAGGTCGGGACCGCGCTGCGCTGCTCGCCGATGATGTCGGCGTTGCGCGCGATCACCTTGCGGAAGTTGCGGGAGGGGCGGAACTCGTTGGCGATGACCCGGACCGAAACGCAGGCGCGGCACTGGTCGCAGGCCGGCCGGTAGGCGATCGACTGGCTGCGGCGGAACCCGCCATGGGTCAGCAGGTCGTTGAGGTCGCCGGCGCGCTCTCCCACCAGGTGCGTGAACACCTTGCGCTCATGCCGGCCCGGCAGATACGGGCAGGGCGAGGGCGCCGTGAGGTAAAATTGTGGGGTATCGCGCGAGTGCTGGGTCAAGGGACGTCGTGGGCCTCCAAAGTGAGTATCAGCATCGCGCTACGAAAGCTCCCGGTCAATCGCTCTGCTCGGCGGGGCAGATCGGTCAGTTTAGATGGTCCTGGTTGATAGGTCCTTGATCACCAGGTTCTGGCCGCTTCCGGCACGGGTGCGCGAACGGAATTGTTGACGATGACCGTTCCCAGCACGAAATCATGCAGCAGGCGCCGCCGGCCGTTGAACAGGCCGACCAGCACCACAAAGGGCGACAGGAACGACACCGTCACCCAGAACAGCACGGCATGGGTGGCGCCGAGCACGAAATAGCCGGGTGCGCCGTACCAGGTGCGCAACTCCAGGTCCATTACCCGCATCCCGATCGTCGCGGACGAGGGACCACCGATGCAGGCGCCGTAATAGACGATGGCCCAGACCACGGAAGCGGGCCAGGCGAGCCAGAACAGCGCCCAGCCGATGCCGAGCGTCACCACGCCGAACACGGCGATGAAGAGGTAGCCGAGGATGACCGGCACCGAGATCACGATCATGTCGATCAGGAAGGCGAACACCCGCCGCGTCGCCACGCCGCGGAACAGTTCCGGATGCAAATAAGGATCATAGGCATTCGGCGGAACCCCGCCATCATTGCGCCAGGCGCCCGCCTGGGGACCTGAATTGCCCGAGTCCGAATACGACATGGTCCGTCCTCCCCGAGGGAAACTCCCGTAGCAGGACATGGGAACAGGCCGTCCGCGTGCCAAGGGTGCGCCGACGTCAACAAGCCGAAATATTCCGGCGATTCGGGGGCGGGGGAGGCTCGTGGAAGGTGCGGCACTTCCACCGTCGTCCTGGCGAAAGCCAGGACCCATTACCCCAGGGAGAAGTTTGTCGAAGACTAGAAGTTTGATCCCTTCGCCGGTACGAATACCGCCCGCCATCGATGGATCACACGGTATGGGTCCCGGCCTTCGCCGGGACGACGTTGGGGTTTACCCCTGCGCTCGCAGCTTCTCCGCCGCCTTCGGCGCGAAGTAGCTCAGCACGCCGTCGGCGCCGGCGCGCTTGAAGGCCAACAGGCTCTCCATCATCGCGCGGTCGCCGTCGAGCCAGCCATTGCCTGCGGCGGCCGCGATCATCGCGTATTCGCCGGAGACCTGGTAGGCGAAGGTCGGCATCGCAAAGGTGTCCTTCACCCGCCGCACCACGTCGAGATAGGGCATGCCGGGCTTCACCATCACCATGTCGGCGCCCTCGGAAATGTCGAGCTCGACCTCGCGCAGCGCTTCGTCGGTGTTGGCGCTGTCCATCTGGTAGGTGCGCTTGTCGCCGGTGAGCGTCTTGGCCGAGCCGATGGCGTCGCGGAACGGGCCGTAGAAGGCGGAGGCGTATTTGGCCGCATAGGCCATGATCTGCACGTCGAGCAGGCCGGCGCGATCCAGCCCCTCGCGGATCGCGGCGACGCGGCCGTCCATCATGTCCGAAGGCGCGATGATGTCGCATCCGGCCTCGGCCTGCACCAGGGCCTGGCGCACCAGCACGGCAACCGTCTCGTCGTTCAGGATCCGGCCGTCGGCGATCAGGCCGTCATGGCCGTGGCTGGTGAAGGGATCGAGCGCGACGTCGCAGAGAATGCCGAGATCGGGAAACTCCTTCTTGATCGCGCGCACGGCCTGGCAGACCAGATTGTCCGGGTTGGTCGCTTCCGATCCTTCCTCGTCGCGCAGGGACGGATCGGTGTAGGGAAACAGCGCGATGCAGGGGATCGTGAGCTTCATCGCGCGCTCGGCCTCGCGCACGGCCTGGTCGACGCTGAGGCGGTCGACGCCCGGCATCGAGGCGATCTGCTCGCGCTTGTTGTCGCCGTCGATCAGGAACAGGGGCCAGATCAGATCGTCGGTGGTGAGCACGTTCTCGCGCACCATGCGCCGGGCCCATTCCGCCTTGCGGTTGCGGCGCGGCCGGACGGTCAGATCGAGGGCAGGGGAGGCTGCCGCACCGGGGCGAGCCACCTCGCGCAGTTCGATCGGACGTCCGTATTTGATCGCCATCACTCTTCCTCCGGCTGGAATTATTCTTATACCAGCTCGCATGGTTCCCGCCACCGCGGCTTGACCTGCCGCAAGGCAGAATTGAACTGACGGGGCAGCCGATTGATTTTGCGGGGAGAAGCAGCCAGAAGGGGGCCATGTCCGAGATATCAACCCGCGACGCGGCCCGCGACAGCGCCAATGCCAGGGACGCCGTCAGAGACAATGCCAGAGACAACGCAATGTCGGTGGCTGCGATCTCGTCGGAGCGCGCCGATACCGACGACAATGTCTGGACCCGCCGGCTCGTGCTGTTCCTGCGGGTGATGGCGCTGCTCTCGATCCTCAAAGGTCTCTATCATTGGGCGCAGGTGACCGGCTTCGTCGGCGGCGAGGACGAGGCGTTCGAGAACCAGTCGATGGCCTGGCAGGCCGCGACCGTCTACTTCGCCGTCATCGAGCTCGTTGCCGCCGTCGGCCTGTGGCTCGCGACACCCTGGGGCGCGGTGGTGTGGCTGACCACCGTGGTGTCGATGGCGGTGATCGAACTGATGTTCCCGGGCATCTACGGCGGCAGCCTGGTCGTCGTCGGCGTGGAAGCCTTCATGCTTGCGGCCTATCTCGCGCTCGCCTGGATGGCCGCGCGCGAGCGGCCGCCGTAGCGTGCGCACGCCTCTTGTAGGATGGGTAGAGCGAAGCGAAACCCATCATCGACGTACGCCTGCATCGATGGGTTTCGCTTCGCTCTCCCCACCCTACGATCTGTTCAACTCCGGGACACGCGCGCAGTTGTGCGCGGTTGGTTGACCGTTGGTTGCCTAAAATTTGCGGTAACTTTTCGTTGACTCCGTGCATTCCGCCACAGCTCTTACGCGCGCGTTTCGAAACGGGGCGGCCCTGTACTGGAATGCGACAGGGCCGGCGGACGGAGGGTGAACAGGACCTTGCGACGGTCAACAGACGGTTGCGAAAAGCCCTTGTGGCACAGGCTTAATCCGCAATTCACTGTCTTAAATTCATGATCTCTTTATTCTCTTATTTAAGCGGATCTTCAAACGGCCCCCTTAAGTTGCACCTATCAGACGGAGCACAAGTTTCGTCGAATAAGTGTCGATAAAAACGACAACAGGGGAAGTGTCATGATGAAAGCCGTCGCAACTGCGGCAGATACCGCAGAGCGCGTCTCCGGCCAGCAGGGTTCGGTGCAGTCGCTCTATCTGGAAGCTTTGACTCTGGTGGAGCGGCTGCATCGCCGGCTCCTCGATGTGATCAAGGACGAGTTCGATCGTCGTGGTCGCGCCGACATCAATTCGGTGCAGGCGCTCCTGCTCTACAACATCGGCGACAAGGAGCTGACCGCGGGCGAACTGCGCACGCGCGGTTACTATCTCGGCTCCAACGTCTCCTACAATCTGAAGAAGCTCGTCGAGCTCGGCTTCCTCGATCATCAGCGCTCGCGCGTCGATCGCCGCTCGGTGCGCATCCGCCTGACGCCGCAGGGCCAGGAAGTCCGTCGCATCGTCGACTCCCTCTACCAGAAGCACGTCAAGACGGTGGAGCAGGTCGGTGGCATCTCGGGCGAGGAGTTCTCGACCCTGAACAAGTCGCTGCACCGCCTCGAGCGGTTCTGGACCGACCAGATCCTGTATCGTCTCTGAGCCCTTTTTCGACGGGATCAAGGCCAAGCCGGCCCGCAACAAGACCGGCAAGCCTCCCGAACGTGCCTAACTTCCCCAAGCGCACCGGCCCGGCTCTGCCCGGACCGGTGCGTTTTGTCGTTTCGCGGCTGCGAGAAAATTCGCCGGCCGGGCGGAACCAGTTCCCCGCATCGCCGTTGTGTCTTTCGGATCGGAGGATGCGATGCTGGTCGAACGCGGGTTGCAGGCCATGAACGTCGAGCTCGTGAGCGATGCCTATGCCATCGCCGCCAACTACCTTCGCCGCTCCGGCGCGATCCCCGACACGCTCGTCACCAACGAGCGCCTGCTCGAAATCGTCATCAAGCTGCTCCAGCATGGCGAATTCAACAAGATCAGGCTCGCCAACAAGGCAATCGCCAGGTTCGAGGCGCAGGCCGAGACCCGAGCGGTTGCCTGACCGAAACGCCCGAAATCAGATGACATGAACCAGAGGGGTGACATGGAAGCCGCCATCGACCGCATCATGCAGACCTACGACCTGCTCGCCAACCGCTCCTCCGCGGCGAGCGCGGAGGCCCGCGCCAAGGTGACGAACTACCTCAACACGTTGATGGAAGCCGGCGAGAAGGACACCCACCGGTTGACGGTCTGCGGCCTGACCTATCTGCGCCAGCTCGACGGCAGCGTGGACCCGGTGAAGGCGGGGTATACGGGGTTGTAGCGGGGAGGCCGGCCACCACCGGCGGGCGCTCGCACAAATAGGTCCAAAGCGGGCCTTTCAGAGATCATCGGAGCGGGGCGGTCCATGGAGCGTCCTCGCCTAATCCTCCAATCCCCACCATATCTGGCATAAATCCTGTCCCGGACCCGCAAATGCTTGGCCGGGGGCGGGCGATGTGGTAGATCGCGCTCGCAGCTTCCGATCACCACACCAGACCCGCCCGCAGCCCGCCAAAAGGTTGCGGCGGTGGAGATATTCGCAAGATGACCTTCGCCAAAACCGCCTCCGCGCCCGATTCGTTTTTCACCGCCTCGCTCGACCAGGCCGACCCGGAAATCGCCGCCGCCATCAAGGGCGAGCTCGGCCGGCAGCGCCATGAGGTCGAGCTGATCGCCTCCGAGAACATCGTCAGCCGTGCCGTGCTGGAAGCGCAGGGTTCGGTGATGACCAACAAATATGCGGAAGGTTATCCGGGCGCGCGCTACTACGGCGGTTGTGAATGGGTCGACGTCGCCGAGAACCTCGCGATCGATCGCGCGAAAAAACTGTTCGGCGCGAACTTCGCCAACGTGCAGCCGAACTCCGGCAGCCAGATGAACCAGGCGGTGTTCTTGGCGCTGCTCCAGCCCGGCGACACCTTCATGGGTCTCGACCTCGCCGCCGGCGGCCATCTCACCCACGGTTCGCCCGTCAACATGAGCGGCAAGTGGTTCAAGGCCGCGCACTACACCGTGCGCCGCGAGGACCAGATCATCGACATGGATGCGGTGGCCAAGCAGGCCGAGCAGGTCAAGCCGAAGCTGATCATCGCCGGCGGCTCGGCCTATTCGCGCGCCTGGGACTTCAAGCGCTTCCGCGAGATCGCCGATAGCGTCGGCGCTTATCTCCTGGTCGACATGGCGCATTTCGCCGGCCTCGTCGCCGGCGGCGTGCATGCCTCGCCCGTGCCCTATGCCCACGTCACCACGACCACGACCCACAAATCGCTGCGCGGCCCGCGCGGCGGGTTGATGCTGTGGAATGACGAGACGCTAACCAAGAAGCTCAACTCGGCGATCTTCCCGGGCCTTCAGGGCGGCCCGCTGATGCATGTGATCGCGGCGAAGGCGGTCGCCTTCGGCGAGGCGCTGCGGCCGGACTTCAAGGTCTACGCGAAAAACGTCGTCGAGAACGCCAAGGCGCTGGCCGAGACGCTGAAGAGCCACGGCTTCGATATCGTCTCCGGCGGCACCGACAACCATCTGATGTTGGTCGACCTCAGGCCGAAGGGCCTGAAGGGCAACGCCTCGGAGAAGGCGCTGGTGCGCGCGGCCATCACCTGCAACAAGAACGGCATTCCCTTCGACCCCGAAACGCCCTTCGTCACCTCGGGCCTGCGTCTGGGCACCCCGGCTGCGACCACGCGCGGCTTCGGCGTCGCTGAATTCCAGCAGGTCGGCGGCCTGATCGCCGAGGTCCTGAACGCGATCGCGCAGTCCTCCGACGGCAAGGCGCCGCTGGTGGAAGCCGCGATCAAGGAACGGGTCAAGGCGCTCACCGATCGGTTCCCGATCTACCAGTAAGGCTGGGCTAAACGGATGCGCTGCCCGAACTGCAACAGTCTCGATACGCAGGTAAAGGACTCGCGTCCGACCGAGGACTCTTCCGTGATCCGCAGGCGGCGCGTGTGCGTCGCCTGCAATTTCCGCTTCACCACCTTCGAGCGCGTGCAGCTGCGCGAGCTCACCGTGATCAAGCGCAACGGCCGCCGCGTGCCGTTCGACCGCGACAAGCTGATGCGCTCAGTGTCGATCAGTCTGCGCAAGCGGCAGGTCGAGCCGGAGCGGGTGGAGAAAATGGTATCCACCATTGTGCGCGAGCTCGAGACCGGGGGCGAGGCCGAAATCTCCTCCGAGGTGATCGGCGAGACCGTGATGGAGCATCTGCGCACGCTCGACGACGTCGCCTATGTGCGCTTTGCCTCGGTCTACCGCAATTTCCGCGAGGCCAAGGATTTCGCCGACGTGCTCGGCGAGCTCTCCGGTGAGGAGGAAGCGCGGCTCGCCGCGATCCGCAAATGATCTTCCGCATCCTGGAAGATCAGTTCGCGCAGAAGGCCCGCGAGTCCAAGGACGCCGATCGCCGCTTCATGCAGCTTGCACTGGCGCTCGGCCGGCGCGGGCAGGGCCGCACCTGGCCCAATCCGGCCGTCGGGGCCGTCATCGTCAAGGACGGGGTGATCCTCGGCCGCGGCTGGACGCAAGAAGGTGGTCGTCCGCATGCGGAGCCTGAGGCGCTGCGGCGGGCCGGCGAGGCGGCACGCGGGGCCACGCTCTACGTCACACTGGAGCCGTGCTCGCATTTCGGCAAGTCGCCGCCCTGTGCGGACGCGGTGATCGCGGCCGGCATCAAGCGCGTGGTCGCGGCAATCGAGGACCCTAATCCGGACGTCGCGGGTCAGGGCCATGCACGGCTGCGTGCCGCGGGCATCACGGTGGATGTGGGCCTGTGCGCGGCGGAGGCCGCGTTCGACCACGCCGGCCATTTCCGCCGCATTCGTGACAGGCGTCCGCATGTGATCCTGAAGCTCGCGGTCTCGCCCGACGGCAAGATCGGCGCGGCCGGCGCCAAGCCGGTCGCCATCACGGGCGAAGCCGCGCGCAATCGCGTGCATCTGTTGCGCGCCCAGAGCGACGCCATCCTGGTCGGCATCGGCACGGTGCTGGCGGACGATCCGCTTCTCACCTGCCGCCTGCCGGGCATGGCGGCGCGCTCGCCGGTGCGCGTGGTGCTCGATCAGAGCCTTCGTATTCCGGCATCGAGCAAGCTCGTCCGCTCCGCGCGCGAGACGCCGCTCTGGGTGGTCGGCTCGGAGCTTGCGGAAGCCGCGGCCGCGACACGGCTTGGCGCTGCCGGTACGCAGGTCATCCGGGTGCCGCCGGGCAGCGCATCCGGGCTCGATCTTTCGGCTGCGCTGCATGCGCTGGCCGGGAAGGGCATCACGCGGCTGATGGTCGAAGGCGGCAGCCGCGTTGCGGCATCGTTCGTGGCGGGCGACCTGGTCGACGAGATCTGGCTGTTCCGCGGTGCGGACGCTGTCGGCGCCGATGGCGTGGATGCGCTCGATGCATTGCCCCTGTCGAAAATCACGCAGTCGCAGGCCTTCAAGGTTCATGCTAGCGAAACATTCGACAAGGATACTCTCACCATCTACGAGCGCGCCTAATGTTCACCGGCATTGTCACCGATATCGGCGAGATCGTCAGCCTGAAGCCTGTGGCGCAGGGGCAGCTGCATCGCCTGCGCATCGCCTGCCGCTATGATCAGACCACCATTGCCGACGGCGCATCGATCGCCTGCAACGGCGTCTGCCTGACCGTCGTGGCCTCCGGCGTCGAGGGCGGCAAAGACTCTTCTAAAAGGACTTGGTTCGATGTCGATGCCGCGGCCGAGACGCTGGCGCTGACCACGGCAAAGCGCTGGCAGGGCGGCACCAGGCTCAATCTCGAGCGCGCGCTGAAGATCGGCGACGAGCTCGGCGGCCACATCGTCGCCGGCCATGCCGACGGAATCGCGACCATCGTCAGTCGCGAGGACCTGCCGGACATGGCGCGGTTCGCGTTCAGCACGACGCGGGAGCTGGCGCGGTTCATCGCCACCAAGGGCTCGATCACGCTCGACGGCGTGTCGCTGACGGTCAATACGGTTGCGGACGTGACCTTTTCGGTGCTGATCATCCCGCATACCCTGAGCGTGACCACGCTGAGCGGCTGGAAGGCGGGCGACGAGGTCAATATCGAGGTCGACCTGATGGCCCGCTACGCGGCGCGGCTGACGGAGATGAAGTGACCGGCGCAGCCGGTCATTCCGGGATGGTCCGAAGGACCAGACCCGGAATCTCGAGATTCCGGGGTCGATGCTTCGCATCACCCCGGAATGACAGTTTAAAACTTGGCTTACCGATTGGCGGCGACTACATAACGCCGACCTCTGTGAAACGGATTTGATGATGGCAGACGCGCGGCGCGCACCCCTGAAGGACCAGACCGACATTTCCGGCGCGCGCGCGCTGATTGTCGAGGCACGGTTCTATGATGACCTCCAGGACGCCCTGCTGGAAGGCGCCGTGGCCGAGCTGAAGGCGGCCGGCCTGACGCACGACGTCATCACGGTTCCCGGCGCGCTGGAGATCCCGGCGGCGGTCGCCATCGCGGTCGATGCCGCGGCGGCCAACGGCAAGCCGTATGACGCGGCGATCGCGCTCGGCTGCGTGATCCGCGGCGATACCATCCATTTCGAGATCGTCTCGCAGGAATCCTCGCGCGCGCTGATGGACCTCGCGGTGGCGCGCAAGCTGCCGCTCGGCAACGGCATCCTCACCGTCAACACCGAGGCGCAGGCCTGGGCGCGGGCGCGCGCCAGCGAGCTCAACAAGGGCGGCGACGCCGCGCGCGCGGCGATTGCCATGCTGCGCATCAAGCGCCGTCTGGCGCAGGCTTGATCATGGTCGACAACAGCAAAAAGCCGCCGGCTGGCACAGAGAAGAAAGCGAACCGGCGCGGTGCGGCGCGGCTCGCGGCCGTCCAGGCGCTGTATCAGATGGACATCGCCGGCGCCGGCATCAACGACATCTTTGCCGAGTTCGAGAGCCACTGGCTTGGTAACGAGGTCGAGGGCGACACTTATCTTCCGGCGGAAGCGGCCTTCTTCCGCGACGTCGTCTCGGGCGTCGTGCGCGACCAGAAGAAGCTCGATCCCCTGATCGACGAGGCGCTGTCGAAAGGATGGCCGCTGAAGCGCATCGAGGCGATTTTGCGCGCGGTGCTGCGGGCAGGGGCCTACGAACTGGAACACCGCAAGGACGTGCCGGGCCGCGTCGTCGTGTCCGAATATGTCGACGTCGCCAACGCCTTCGTCGACCGCGAGGAGACCGGCATGGTGAATGCGGTGCTCGACCAGATCGGCCGCCAGTTTCGCGGCGACGAATTCGGGCGGGGGTAGTTATCCGCGAGGGCGGTGAAGTGACGCGATACGGCTGCCGCATTCTCTGTCGTCATCACCCGCGAAAGCGGGTGATCCAGTACGCCGCGACGGTCGTGGTTCATCACTGCCGTCTCGGCGTACTGGATCGCCCGGTCAAGCCGGGCGATGACAGCGGTGTGTTTGGCTGACGCTGATGGCAAACCCGCACGATCCCTCCGGCGAAGACTCCCTGATCGCGCGCTATTTCAAGCCGCTGGCGACCGATCCCGGCGCGCTGGGGCTGGTCGATGATGCCGCGATCCTGTCCTCGTCCGGCGACGACATCGTTGTCACCACCGACGCCGTCGTCGAAGGCGTGCATTATCTTGCCACCGATCCGCCCGACACCATCGCGCGCAAGGCGCTGCGGGTGAACCTCTCAGATCTCGCGGCCAAGGGCGCTGTACCCGCCGGTTTCGTGCTGACGCTGGCCCTGCGCAGCAGGGAGGATCGCTGGCTCAGGCCGTTTGCGGATGCGCTCGGTGAGGACGCCAACACCTTCGCCTGCCCGCTGCTTGGCGGCGATACGGTGTCGACGCCGGGACCGCAGATGATCTCGATCACCGCCTTCGGCCGCGTGCCGCAGGGGCGGATGGTCGGCCGCACCGGCGCGCGGCCGGGCGACCTTATCCTGGTGACGGGAACGATCGGCGATGCCGCGCTCGGCCTCGACGTGCTCACCGGTGGTGCGGTGGCGGATGCGCTGGCCTCCGATCCGATCGCGCGAGAGATGCTGGTCTCGCGCTATCGCGTGCCGCAGCCGCGCAACGTGCTGGCGCAGGCCGTGCGTGACCATGCAACGGCTGCGATGGACGTCTCCGACGGGCTCGCCGGTGATCTGACGAAGCTCTGTGCGGCCTCAGGCGTCTCGGCCACCATCGACGTGGCGCGCGTGCCGCTGTCCGCGGCGGCCGCCGGCCTCGTTGCGCGTGACATCGTTTGCGTTGAGACGCTGCTGGCCGGGGGCGACGATTACGAGGTGCTGTGCACCGTGCCGGCCGCGCACAGCGATGCGCTGATTGCCGCGGGGCGGGCGGTGGGGCTCGGCGTCACGGCGATCGGCACGATCGTGGCGGGCCATGAGCGGCCGCGCTTCCTGGACGGGCAGGGCAAGGAACTGGCCCTGAAGCGGCTTTCGTACAGCCACTTCTAGGAATTGCTCCAAACCGGCGCGCGAGCGCGCTCATAGACCAAGCCTAAATACCTGCCGAGATCGGCCTTTTCGGCCGCTTACGGCGTTGCACCCGCATGCTGATTTTGGCAAGGTTGTGACCGACCAGGGCCACCCCTTCAGGCAAGGAGCGGCCCTGTTCAATATAAAGGCGCCGCACCGCACGACGGAAAAACAAAGGCGCCGGGGGTACGTACATCAAGGATCTGAGGCAAAAAATCACATGACAGCATTATGGTTGATAGTGCTCTGCGGAGTGCTTTCCGTCGTCTACGCGATTTGGGCGACGTCTTCGGTGTTGAGTGCGGATGCGGGGTCGCCGCGCATGCAGGAGATTGCGGGAGCGGTGCGGGAAGGCGCACAGGCCTACCTGCGGCGTCAGTACACCACGATCGGTCTGGTCGGCATCGTCATCTTCGTGCTGCTTGTCTATTTCCTCGGATTCTACGTCGCGATCGGTTTTGCCATCGGCGCCATCCTGTCGGGGGCGGCCGGCTTCATCGGCATGAACGTCTCGGTCCGCGCCAATGTGCGCACCGCCCAGGCCGCGACGACGTCGCTCGCAGGCGGCCTCGAGCTCGCCTTCAAGGCGGGCGCTATCACCGGCATGCTGGTGGCGGGTCTCGCGCTGTTAGGTGTGACCCTCTATTTCGGCTTCCTGGTCTATTCGCTGAAGCTTGCGCCTGACAGCCGTGTCGTCGTCGACGCCATGGTGGCGCTCGGTTTCGGCGCTTCGCTGATCTCGATCTTCGCCCGTCTCGGTGGCGGCATCTTCACCAAGGGTGCGGACGTCGGCGGCGACCTCGTCGGCAAGGTCGAGGCCGGCATTCCCGAAGACGATCCGCGCAACCCGGCCACCATCGCCGACAATGTCGGCGACAATGTCGGCGACTGCGCCGGCATGGCCGCCGACCTGTTCGAGACCTATGCGGTGACCGCGGTCGCCACCATGGTGCTCGCCGCGATCTTCTTCGCCAAGACGCCGATCCTCATGAGCATGATGACGCTGCCGCTCGCCATCGGCGGCATCTGCATCATCACCTCGATCATCGGCACCTTCTTCGTCAAGCTCGGGCCGAGCCAGTCGATCATGGGCGCGCTCTACAAGGGCCTGATTGCAACGGGCGTCCTGTCGCTGATCGGCATCGCCGGCGTGATCTACACCCTGATCGGCTTCGGCAAGCTCGACGGTGTCGAGTACACCGGCATGTCGCTGTTCGAATGCGGAATCGTCGGCCTTGTCGTCACCGCGCTGATCATCTGGATCACCGAATACTACACCGGCACCGACTATCGCCCGGTGAAGTCGATCGCGGCGGCGTCGGTGACCGGTCACGGCACCAACGTGATCCAGGGTCTTGCGATCTCGATGGAGGCGACCGCGCTGCCCGCGATCGTCATCATCGCCGGCATCCTGGTCACCTACAGCCTTGCCGGCCTGTTCGGCATCGCGATCGCGACGGCCACCATGCTGGCGCTGGCCGGCATGATCGTCGCACTCGACGCCTTCGGTCCGGTGACGGACAACGCCGGCGGCATCGCCGAGATGGCGGGCCTGCCCAAGGAGGTGCGCAAGTCGACCGATGCGCTCGACGCGGTCGGCAACACCACCAAGGCGGTCACCAAGGGCTACGCGATCGGCTCCGCCGGTCTCGGTGCGCTGGTGCTGTTCGCGGCCTATAATCAGGACCTCAAGTTCTTCATCGCGGACTCCGCGCATCACACCTATTTCGCCGGCGTCAATCCGGACTTCTCGCTCAACAACCCCTACGTGGTGGTGGGCCTGTTGTTCGGCGGCCTGCTGCCCTACCTGTTCGGTGCGATGGGCATGACCGCGGTGGGACGTGCGGCCAGCGCCATCGTCGAGGAGGTGCGCCGGCAGTTCCGCGAGAAGCCGGGCATCATGCAGGGCACCGACAAGCCGGATTACGGCAAGGCGGTCGACCTGCTGACCAAGGCGGCCATCAAGGAGATGATCATCCCGTCGCTGCTGCCGGTGCTGTCGCCGATCGTCGTCTACTTTCTGATCTACGTGATCGCAGGCGGTGGCGCGGCCGGCAAGTCGGCGGCGTTCTCGGCGGTGGGCGCGATGCTGCTCGGCGTGATCGTGACGGGCCTGTTCGTCGCGATCTCCATGACCTCGGGCGGGGGCGCCTGGGACAACGCCAAGAAGTACATCGAGGACGGCCATTACGGCGGCAAGGGCTCTGACGCCCACAAGTCGGCCGTGACCGGCGACACCGTCGGCGATCCCTACAAGGACACGGCCGGTCCCGCGGTGAACCCGATGATCAAGATCACCAACATCGTGGCGCTCTTGCTGCTGGCGATTTTGGCGCACTGAGCAGCGCCGATGAGGCAAGACAAAACCCCGCGGCGAGAGCCGCGGGGTTTTTGTTTGGTGTCGTCATTCCGGGATGGTCCGAAGGACCAGACCCGGAAGCTCGAGATTCCGGGTTCGGCTCTTTCGAGCCGCCCCGGAATGACGCTGCGCGTCACTGCACGTCCATCTGCAGACCTTCCTTCTGGATGATGCCGGCGAACTTCTTCGTCTCGGCGTCCAGGAAGTCGGAAAACTGCTGCGGCGTGCCGTAGTCGGCGCGGGCCCCCATGGCGGCGATGTTCTTCTTGATGTCGTCGCGTTCGAGCATCGCCTTGACTTGAAGATTGAGGGCTTCGAGGACCGGAGCGGGCACGCCTTTCGGCAGGAACACGGAGAACCAGGACGACACGTCGAAATTGGCAAGCTCCGGCGCGCTCTCGCGCATGGTCGGCAGATTCGGCGCGAGGTCGCTGCGCTCGGCCGTGGTGACGCAGAGCCCGGTGAGCGTGCCGTTCTGGACCTGCGGCAGGCTCGGATAGAGATTGTCGAACAGGATCTGGATGTCGCCGGCGAGCGCGGCCTGGAGCGCGGGCCCGGCGCCGCGGAACGGAATGTGCGTCATCTTCAGCCCGGTGAGCTGCAGGAACCACGCGCCGGTGAGGTGAGGGCTCTGGCCGACGCCGGAGGAGGCGTAGCTGAGCTTGTCCGGATTGGCCTTGAGGAAGGCGATCAGCTCGGCGACCGATTTGATGCCGGTCTTCGGATGCGCCGAGACGATGTTCGGGATCCGGATCATGTTGGAGACGGGCTGCAGCTGGTCCGGCTTGTAGGTGAGGTTCTTGAAGATGCTGTAGGCGATCGCGTTCGGCCCGGGATTACCGATCAGGATGGTGTGGCCGTCAGGCTTGGCGCGGACCACTTCCGCCGTGCCGATCGTGCCGCCGCCGCCGGAGCGGTTCTCCACGACGGCCGACTGGCCCCAGGCGGTTTGCAGATGGGCGGCCAGCAGCCGGCCCATCACGTCGGTCGAGCCGCCGGCCGCGGCCGGCACGACGATGCGCACGTTTTCGGTGGGTTTCCAGTCGGCAAGGCTCGTGCGCGGCAGGATGGCTGCCGCCGAAAGGCCGGCGGCACCGGTGAGCACGCGACGGCGGGACAACAAAGTTCTGAGCACGAATCCACTCCCTGTTTCTTGCTTTGCAGGGAGCGTAGGGAAGGCGGCGTGCAACGGCAAGTCGCACGCGACGGCAAGTGCCGCGCGGGAGGCGGCACGACGCCGCAGGCTGAAGCCTTAGTTAAAGCTCAGCAGCTTGAACAGCGGGGTGAGGTAGCTCATCTCCTGGCCCGAGGTCGGCGTGGTGCGGCTGATGAAGTCGAAGATCTTGCCGTCCTGGAGGCCGTAATTGGCAAGCCGGCGCACGCGCCGGTTCTTGTCGAAATAGACCGCGATCACGCGCTGATCGACCAATTTCTGATTCATGAAGGCGACCATGCGCTCCGAGCGCTGCGAGATGTAATAGAACACCTCACCGTCGAGGGTCGCGACCGTGGAGGGCGTGCCCATCACGATCAGCACCTGGTCCTGGCTCGCGCCGATCGGAATCTGCTCGAGCGCGCCGGGCGGCAGGATGTAGCCCTTCTGGAATTGCTCACCGCCGCAGCCCGCGAGCGTCGCGCCGACCAGGGCCGCGGCCGCAAGCAAGCGCAAGGCGCGCCAGCGCGCGTGAAGGCCGTGCCGCTTGTCTGCGCGCAGGCTGGTCTGGTTCGATATCGTCATTGCGGAACTGATTCCGTCCCCTTGCGTCGCGCGAGGCGCTGAAGTACCGGGCGAGGGCTCTGAATGCAACACACGCGCGCCCGCTTGCGGAAACCACAATGCTTTGGCCGTTCAATCACTTCAGGAAACCCCGCCTAGCCCCGCGCGGCACCATTGAGACCATCTATGGCATGATCGTGACGCAGGCGCGAGAACCCATATTTTACCGCGACTTGGGCGTGCCCGATACGGTTAACGGGCGTTTCGACCTGTTGCTGCTGCATTTGTGGCTGTTGCTGCGGCGCCTGCGCACCGTCCAGGGCGGCGCGGAGCTGTCGCAGGCGTTGTTCGACCGCTTTTGCGAGGACATGGACGACAATCTGCGCGAGATGGGCGTCGGCGACCAGACCGTGCCGAAGCGGATGCGGGCCTTCGGCGAGGCCTTTTATGGCCGGGCGAAGGCCTATGACGAGGCGATGGAAGGTGGCGGCGAGGCGCTGGCATCGGCCATCTGCAAGAATATCTTGAATGGTGCCGGAATGGATCAGGCGCGGCGGCTCGCGGCTTACGCCCGGGCAACGGCGGCCGATCTGGCCGGGACCGGCGAGGCGGCGCTTCTGGACGCCAGTTTCGCGTTTCCACCGGCACCTCCCGAGGACGTCACGCCATGAACCGACCGACTGCCGAATCAGATCCCTGGCGCGTTCCCGTCATCGTCGCGCACATCCCGGACACCGGCCTGCACCGCGAGCTGGAGGCTTCCGCCGCCGAGCGGCAGGCGATGGCCGGGCTCGCGGGCCTGCGCGAAGTCCTGTCCGCCCGGGCCGCCCTCGATGTCACGCTGAAAAGCGGCGGGCGCATCCATGTCACGGGTCACGTCCGCGCCCGGATCGGCCAGACCTGCGTGGTGACGCTCGATCCGATCGAGAACGAGATCGAGGAGGAGATCGACCTGATCTTCGCGCCCGAGGCCGAGGCGCGGCGGCTGACCGACCTGATCGAGGAAGGGCAGGACGACGCGGAGCCGCCGGAGGTCGTCGATCCGCCCGAGGCGATCGTTGGCGGCATCATCGACCTCGGCCGCCTCGCCACCGATGCGCTGTTCCTGGCGATCGATCCTTATCCGCGCAAGCCCGGTGTCGTGTTCGAGACCGAGGTCACCGCCACCGATCCCGGGGATCATCCGTTCGCGGTGCTCAAGGCGCTCCAGGATAAGAAGAAAGACACATAGGCGGCTCTTCCCGGCGGGGTCGATTCCGCGATTGGGTGCGAGGTGGTTGCCTGGATGGTTTGAGAGGACATCTTATCTCTTTGATTTTTATACGTTTCACACCAATTCCGGCGTCTCGGGCCGGGTCGTCCTGAATGCAAAAGACTGGGGGCAAGAGGTTGTTTCGGGATGACAAAACGCTATTGTCGCGCCCCGGCCCGGGTGCGGCGTTGCGCCCGGCCGGTCGCCATGTCCATGGCGAACCCATTTCGCGGCCCCGCTCGTTGACGACCGCGCCAGACCAGGTTTCCGGGATTTTGATGCCAAGCAAGGTTCGCATTGCGCTTGACGCCATGGGGGGCGACGTCGGCGCCGCCGTGGTTATTCCGGGCGCCGCCATCTCGCTCGGCAGGCATCGCGAGACCGAGTTCCTGCTGGTCGGGGACCGCGCCAGGATCGAGCCCGAGCTCGACAAGCACCTCGCGTTGAAGGCGGCTTCCAGGATCCTTCATACCGACGTCGCCGTCAGCATGGAGGACAAGCCGAGCCAGGCGCTGCGGCGCGGCCGCAGAACCTCCTCGATGTGGCTTGCCATCGACGCGGTGAAGAAGGGCGAGGCGGATGTCGCGGTCTCCGCCGGCAATACCGGCGCACTGATGGCGATGTCGCGCTTCCACCTCCGCACGCTGCCGGGCATAGACCGTCCGGCAATCACCGCGGTGTGGCCGACCATGCGCGGCGAGTCCGTCGTGCTCGACCTCGGCGCCACCATCGGCGGCGATGCGCGACATCTGGTGGCGCTCGCGGTGATGGGCGCGGCCATGGCGAGCGTGCTGTTCAACAAGCCGCGTCCGACCGTCGGCCTGCTCAATATCGGGGTCGAGGAGATCAAGGGCCACGAGGAGATCCGCGAGGCCGGGGAAATGCTGCGCGCGATGAACCTGCCGCAGCTCGACTATATCGGCTTCGTCGAGGGCGACGGCATTGGCAAGGGGCTGGCCGACGTGATCGTCGCCGAGGGCTTCAGCGGCAATATCGCGCTCAAGGCCGCCGAGGGAACCGCACGCCACATCGCGGCATTGCTCCGCGAGGAGATGCAGCGGAGCTGGATGTCCAAGCTCGGCTATCTCTTCGCGCGCAGAGCCTTCCAGACCCTGCGCGACAAGATGGACCCCAACAAGTCCAATGGCGGCGTGTTCCTTGGATTGAATGGGGTCGTGGTCAAGAGCCACGGCGGAATCAACGCCGAAGGCTTTGCCTATGCAATCGATGTTGGCTATGAGATGGTCAAATTCGATCTCCTGAACAAGATCAATCAGATGCTTAACCGCGACGGGGGGGCGCTCAGTTCCGTGCCAACCGCGCCGGAGGATGTTTCGTGACCAAGATTCGTTCGGTCGTGCTGGGCTGCGGGGCCTACCTGCCGGAGCAGGTGGTGACCAATGCCCAATTGGCGGCACGCATCGACACGTCCGACGAGTGGATCGTGCAGCGCACCGGCATCCGCGAGCGCCACGTCGCGGCCGAGGGCGAGTTCACCTCGCATCTGGCGATCAAGGCGGCGCAGGCCGCGCTCACTGATGCCGGCGTCGATGCGCAGTCGATCGAGCTGATCGTGCTGGCGACCTCGACGCCGGACAACACGTTTCCGGCGAGCGCGGTTGCCGTGCAGCACGGGCTCGGCATCAATCACGGCGCGGCGTTCGATCTCCAGGCGGTCTGCTCGGGCTTCGTGTTCGCGCTAGCCACCGCCGACAATTTCCTGCGCACCGGCACCTACAAGCGCGCCCTGGTGATCGGCGCCGAGACCTTCTCGCGCATCCTCGACTGGAACGACCGCGGCACCTGCGTGCTGTTCGGCGACGGTGCCGGCGCGGTCGTGCTGGAGGCGCAGGAGCAGCCGGGCCAGGCGGCGACCGATCGCGGCGTGGTGACCACGCATCTGCGCTCGGACGGCCGGCACAAGGCAAAGCTGTTCGTCGACGGCGGGCCGTCCTCGACCCAGACCGTCGGTCATCTGCGCATGGAGGGCCGCGAGGTCTTCAAGCATGCGGTCGGCATGATCACCGATGTGATCGTCGATGCCTTCGAGGCGACCGGGCTCAATGCCGACGACATCGACTGGTTCGTGCCGCACCAGGCCAACAAGCGAATCATCGACGCCTCCGCGCACAAGCTTCATATCGCACCGCAGAAGGTGGTGCTGACCGTCGACCGTCACGGCAACACCTCGGCCGCGTCGATCCCGCTGGCGCTGGCGGTGGCGCGCAAGGACGGCCGCATCAAGCGCGGCGACCTGGTTCTGCTGGAAGCGATGGGCGGCGGTTTCACCTGGGGCTCCGCGCTGGTGCGCTGGTAAGCCACACTCGATAAAATTTTGCCCGAATCAGCGCGGATTATCGATGCTTCTGCATTGATGAGCGCTGTTGACCGTCGTATCGTAACCTCATAATTTCAGACAACAATTGTTCGCCGTGATGTGGGGCAGGGCGATGACCGATACAAGTAAAACCGTAACGCGTGTTGATCTCTGCGAGGCCGTCTACCAGAAGGTGGGCTTGTCGCGCACGGAATCGTCTGCGTTCGTGGAACTCGTGCTGAAGGAGATCACCGATTGCCTCGAGCGGGGCGAGACGGTGAAACTGTCCTCGTTCGGCTCCTTCATGGTCCGCAAGAAGGGTCAGCGCATCGGTCGCAATCCGAAGACCGGCACCGAAGTGCCGATCTCGCCGCGCCGGGTGATGGTGTTCAAGCCGTCGGCGATCCTGAAGCAGCGGATCAACGCCCAGCACCGCACCAATGGCGACGGCAGCAAGGTTCAACCGGAGGCGTAACCGCGCTCCAAAAGGATCAGGCATTTGGACAAGGCGCCGGATGCGTTCCGCACCATCAGCGAAGTAGCGCAGGAACTCGACATTCCGCAGCACGTGCTGCGGTTCTGGGAGACCCGATTCTCCCAGATCAAGCCGATGAAGCGCAGCGGCGGCCGCCGCTACTACCGCCCCGACGACGTCGACCTGCTCAAGGGCATCCGCCGGCTGCTTTACGGCGAGGGCTACACCATCCGCGGCGTGCAGCGGATCCTGAAAGAACACGGCATCAAATCGGTGCAGGGCCTGGCCGACAGCTCGGCCGCGGTCTCGTTCGGGGCGATCGAGGACGCCATCGGGGCGAGCCTGATGGAGCCCGAGGAGGAGACCGGCGTCCGCGGCGCCCTCGACAGCGACGATGACGACTACCAGGGGGAGGAGGAGGAAGGCATCGACTTCCGCTTCTCAGAGACCGACGACGAGGAAATCCTCACCACCTTCCGCAAGGGCGGCACCCCCGCCACGCCCGCCGGCCCCAGCGCGCTGGACCGGGAGCGGCTGGCACGGGCGCTCGCCGACCTCGTCGCCTGCCGGGAAATGCTGCATTTGGCGCTGAAGGACGGCTAGGGGCGGACCCTCGGCTTTGCGGGCAGTTCCGCGGGCGCAGGGCCGATACCGGCGGGGCCGAGACCAAAATGGTGTGCCTCGCCTTGCGCAACGCAGCGATCCTAGCTAATGGAACGACGTTCGGAGCGTGGCGCAGCCCGGTTAGCGCACTAGTCTGGGAGACTAGGGGTCGGAGGTTCAAATCCTCTCGCTCCGACCAAATTATCAAACATTGTCAACGCCGTTTCGGGCTGGCCGGTTTACACCGGTCCGCCCGTTTACAGGCGGTTTACAATTTCCGTTCGTCGCTCGTTCCGGAATCTATAAGGGCCGCAGCCCTTCTCTTGGTTACGCAACCGCCAACGCTCTTGTTTTGGCGCGATTGCCTTTGCCGGTCCCTGGGTGGGCCGGATGGTCGCCGACGAGTGTGCGGTACTTGGCGGGCACGCGAGCGATTGGCTCGGATGCTGGGACAGGTAACCGCCGGGGTGGCAGGAGGACCGGATCATCATCGCGGGCATCTCCACCTAGGAGCTGACAGTCGATCTCGCGAGCAAGAACTTCGGCAGCCAAGGAAGGGACGGCGTTGCCGAGCATCCGTTGAATATGCGTACGACCGCAATCGAACCGAAGACCATCCGGGAACGTCTGCAGACGACAAAGCTCTTCGGTCGATAGGCGCCGGTTAGTCCAATGGAATGGACCTATTGCGGGGCCTGGCTGCGCCTGAATAGTCCAAGATGGCCTGTCCTTCGCGAGCTTTAATAGGAAACTCCAATATCGAGTGCGCCACCCGAAAAGCGGCATTCCTGCGCCACGGCTTGTATGAAAGAGATAGTTCTCTCCCTCCGGGATGGTCGGTAACAGATCCGCCCACTTGCCAGTCATGGCGAGGGATTGATCGTTCGGCTTTTGCGAAAGATCGCCCAATGCGTCCCAAGCTGTCCGGTATGGCTCAAGGCCGACGTTGGCCTGGAGATCGTCAGTTGCAACATGCGTAGGTTCGGGAAACTTGAACTCCTTCCCTTCACGGCTTGCAACGATAAAGACGCGCTCGCGAAACTGGGGGACGCCATAGCTCGCGGCATTGATGACACGCCATGCTGGCCTGTACTTTGTCCCGGCTTCGCGATTGATTTTCTCGATGCCCCTAAGAATGCGGTTCAGCCCCTCACTTTTGCCAGAGTAAGCAAGACCGTAGACGTTCTCGAGAAGAAACGCTTTCGGTTTGGTATCCCGCAGCACGCGCAAATAGGCAGTAAGGGTGTCCGCGCGAGGGTCCTCTAGGCGAAGCGCATCGCCGTTTGCCCAATATCCGGATTTCGAGAATGGCTGACAAGGCGGACCGCCGATCAGCACGTGGGCTTCACCAACGCGAAGCTTTCCAGCCTTGAGAATGTCTCGGGAGGAAACGTCGTGGATATTACCCTCGATGACCGACCAGGCGCGATTCATACGGAGGGTTCGGCAGCAAGTAGCATCGAATTCGACCGCTACCCGCGTCTCGAAGCCCGCCGCTTCAAAGCCATAATCGAGGCCTCCGGCGCCAGTGAACAAGCTAATGACTTTTCGGATGTTCTTGCTCACAGCGGTTATTCTACCTATTGCCGAATCGGGCCTGAGAACGTTCGTAGAACAGAGGGCTTGTATTGTCAATACAAGCGGGCGCTAAGTGATCATCATCAAGCTGCGAGAGATGATGGCAGCACATAAGGTGCGGACCGGCGACAGCTTGACGTACGCTGTCCTTGCTGAGCGAACCGGACTTTCTCGCGCCACCGTCGAATCGATTGCCTCTCGTAAACGGTACAACGCCAGCCTCGCAACTATCGAGCGCCTCTGTGCCGCTCTTCAGTGCGGGCCTGGCGAGCTGCTCGAGATAATACCGGACGGGAGAGGGCGGCGGGCAAAGTAGGATGGTTATCGACAAGAAAAGAGCGAAGGAACTGCTGCTCGAAGAGGCGGCGCGAGCATCGTCCGGTTACATCGACCGAACATGGCAGGCGGAGGCTGAGGCGCTCTCGGAGCTTGCCAAACGCTATCGAACGCACGTTGCGGCCGTTGCCACAGCCACGCTGGCCAAGTGCGTCGATCAGAAGGTCGATGTATTTTCTCTAAAGGCGAGTTCAGGCGAGTTTGGATATTCGGCACGATCGCTCGCGAAAGAAGTGCTTGCGCCGATGGCGCGTGAAATTGGCGTGAACTGGGGCGCGACGGGACCCGAGCCGCTCAACAATGTCCCTTACGTTGGAAAAGTGAGGATCAGTCGCGATTGGCCCGTTAAGGGAGGGGCTGTCGCGGCGCTCAACAAGGTCTGCGACATTCTGGATCGCCTTCAAGCCGTCAAGGACGAAACGCAAGCGAGAGCGGCTCTGCGTGCATTCATCTTCGTTCGTCGACAGCACGGGAAACAATACTCCGCGATGGTCGATGCGACGCTCGATGTGGCAATCGATCAGCTTTGCGAGGCGGTCCAGCACTACGTTGCGGAGAATTCTGAAGGCGGATTCCGCGCTCAAGCGGTTGTTGCCGCGCTTATGGATCTGATGGTCGGAGCAGATCGCACGAGTACAAAGCGGATAAATGATCCGTCTCGGACAGTGCCAGGAGACGTAGTCGTCACACGCGTAGACATGTCAGGAATCGAGCGCGTGCTCGAGGTCAGAGACAAGGTTGTGAAGCATGACGATCTTCTTATTCTCGCGACAAGAGCAGCCGAAAAAGGCGTGAGCGATGCGATCATGGTAGCGGTAGCTGGTGGGCAGCCAGACATTCGCTTCAATGAGGCGCAAGCCTGGGCTGCTCAGAAGGGAGTGGCGCTGACACTCTTTCAAGATTGGACCACCCTGATCCGCCAAGTGCTTCTGTGGTCGTCGACACCGACGCTTGAGGGGGCGCGGCAATTTCCGCAGATTATGTACGAGCGCCTAATAGCGATGGAAGCCTCGGAGGAGGCTGTTGAAACCTGGGCGAAGCGGTTCCAGAAGGACTAGTTAAGAAATTTGCGGAGCCGACGCTCCAGCATCGCCGCGTTGGACAGCTCGCATTCCCAGATGATGAGCGTTTTCCATTTCAAGGCGCGGAGTGCTTTGAGATTGCGCGTATCTCGGTCCTTGTTCCGCTGAAGTTTCGGAAGCCAATATTCCGGCCGTGTTCGCGGCTGCTTCGCGCCCAGTCGGCAGTTATGCTGATGCCAGAAGCATCCGTGGACGAAGATCACTCTGCGGCGTGAAGCAAAGACAATGTCGGGATTGCCGGGGAGATCGCGGCGATGAAGACGATAGCGATAGCCAAGTCCATGGAGCATGCGACGCACAAGCATCTCCGGCTTAGTGTCGACCTTGCGGATGCGCGCCATGCGCTGTGAAATTGTTAAGCGAGCGGCCTTGGGGGAGGCGATCATCTTACTTTTTCGGATAGCTGGCGGCTTGATTTTCTCTGTATAGCTCGAGTTTTCTGATCGCATTCGCCGCTAGCACCCCGCGCCGCGCGAGGTAGAGATCAATCACCTTCTGCGCCTTGTCGACGCTCCAGCACAGCGCCTCAGCGATCTCCGGCGCGGTGGCGCCGGCCTCAGCGAGTAGCGTCGCGGCCGTGCCGCGGTTGTCGTGGAAATTGAGATCGGCAGTTTTGACGTACTCGGCGTCGGCGCCAGTGGCCTCAGCGTTGATCGCATCGACCTTGTCGCAGTCCTCGCGCCAGTGCTCGTTGAAATAGCGTTTGGTGTAGGCCTTTCCGGTCGGCGTCAGCATCACCAGCGCGCCGACCTTCGTTTCCTTGAGCGCATCGAGATGCGCCTTCAGCTCGCGCGTGACGGGGATCCAGAGCAGTTTGCCGGTCTTGGTCGAACGGATCTGCACCCGGCTTCCGTCGTAGCGCGTCCAGGGAAACTTGCGGACGTCGCTGGCGCGCATGGCTGTATTCCGGACCATGATCATCGCCGTCGCCATGGCTGTGCGCGCGTTTGCGATGAATTGTTGCTGCAATTCCTCCGGCCAGGTCAGGTCCGATCTGTGGCTCTTGTAGAGCCGCGCGAACGTGTCGAGCGGGTTGAACTTGATGACGGCCTTTTCCCGCGCGAACGAGAGTACGCGGGCTAGCGCGGCAACCAGGTTATCGGCCGATCGTGGCGAGGACTTGCCGAGCTCGTTGTGCCAGGCCAACGCATCCTTCCGGAATTCCAGTGCGTCGTCAGCATCGTTGAAGGTCGCGACAGGGCACGTGCCCCAGCGCGCCTCTAGGCGCTTCAGCTTCCAGATGTACTGTTTCCGGCTCTCCTCGCTGAGGCCGTCAAAATAGGTGGACTGGTCGAAGTGCCGAATAAGCTGCATGAAGGTGCCTTCCCCCCTCGTGCGCATTTTTTTCTCGGCATCGGCATACATCTCGGCGAGCCTATTCTCGTCAAGCGGGAGGCCCGTGGCACGGTGATAGAGATAGACCTTGATCGACCCATCTGCCTGCCGCTTCTTGACGCGATGGACGCCCTTCAGCTTGAGGGGCCTGTTAGGCAGCCTGGGTCTTCCGCGCATGGTCGGCCTTCCAACGCTGGTACGGGGTTAGCTCGGCATCGGAGACTGTCACAATCCCGGAGGCTCGGTCCAGTGCCCGGTCCAAGGCTTTCCGGTCCCATCGGCTGGTACCGGGGATCGCGTCGGGCACAATGCCCTTGGCCCGCCATTGATCGAACGCTGCTAGCGTCTTGCAGCCGCAATACTCGGCCGCTTCCTGCTTCGTGAGGCAGCGTTTTTCGGTCACGAGCGAGCCCTTGGTGACTTCTTGCAGGCTTCGCCCTGGATCGCGCCGCATGCCATGCAACTGCCGTCCAAGTCGACCTCACTGCTCTCGCAACGCCGGGGCGGCGCCTCGTCGTCTCTGGTCCCGGCCTCGATCCTGCGGGCGCAATCGAACATGCGGGCGATCATCGCCTCGCAATCGGCGAAGCTGATGCCGTCGACGCCGCGGGCCGCCAGATCGCGCCACAGCGCGCCGGCCATGATGACGTTGACGCCGCTCATGCTGCCTCCGCTCGTTTGAAATGCATCTGCTGCCCGATGATCTCCGCGCGGCCGCTGGCGATCAGGCGATCGGCGACGCCGTCACTGATCCGCCGCGTGCCGAACCGCCAGCCGCCGCGCGGCGCCCGCTCAAAGGGGCTGAGTTTGAGCAGGCGAACGAAATAGTAATCGGTGTAGGTGCTGGAGCTGCTCACGCTGCCGCCCCGTTCTGGCGGGAATAGGCCAGCGTGCGGGCTGCGTCGGCGTGCTCGAAAATCTGCGACTTGCGCCAGCCCATACGCACCAGGTCGGGCAGGGCGGCGCCTTCGCTGCGGGTGCTGATGACGATGAAATCGTCGGCGAGCTGCGCGATCGCCGCGGCGCCCTCGAGGCCGGCGCGGGCCGCCGGCAGCGCGCGCGGAGCAATGGTCTCGGCGACGCGCTCTCGCTCGATCTGCACGGCCTCTGCGGCCGCCGCCGCCTCCTGGCGGCCTTTGCGATCCTTGAGCAGGGCGTCGAGCGTCTCCTGACGGTTGAGGCGCCTGCCGCGCATCACAGGCTCGGTGCGCGGGCAGCCTTTGGCGCGAACGTCGGCGAAGCGCCCCTCGGCGCGCAGATGCATGAAGCCGTGCAGCTTGAGCTGCAGGGCGAAGTCGGCGGCGGAGAGGTCGGTTGGGCCTGGCACGGCGGCGGTCTCCCGTGAGTTGTTTCACGGGAAACATATCGTCGGAAATTTCCGACCGTCAACCAGTAAAGTCGGAAATCTCCGACTTTCGGACCTAAAGGTCCAAAATCGTCCGCTTCACCCGACCGATGACCTCGAGGTCGCGCGGCTTGAAAAACACCGGCTTGTTGAGGGGGTTGGTCGAAAAGGGCGAGAGGTGCGGGTTGGCGCCGCCCTGCCACATCTTGTAGGTCGTCTCGCCCTTGATCGAAAACACATAGCAGCGGCCGTGGACCAGGCTGCGCTCGGCGCGGTTGACCACAATGATCGAGCCTTCCGGCGAGTAGCGGTCCATTGAATCGCCGTCGACGGTCAACGCAAAGAACTCGCCCCGGCCAAGATCGGCAAAAGCCAGGAGGGGCACATCATCGATCGGAATCTGGCTGGCGGGGCTTCGCAGGCGTCCGGCAGTCACACGGTCGAGGAGGGGGACCATAGCAAGTTTCGGCGCGCCGGGGCTGGTGCGCCGAGGGGGCGGCCCGACCAGGTCAGCCACCGTCCATTGCAATGCCGCGGCCACCAGAGGCTGCTTGTTGGCACTGAATGACTGCTTCTTACCTTCCAGAAAATCCCGGATGAAGTTCCGCTCGAGGCCCGGAATGGCTTTCGCGGCCTCGATCGGGCTGAGGTCAAGCTCGGCCAGCCGCGTCCTAATCCGTTGTCGGAGTTCGCTTTTCTCCATGGCGGATTTATCCGACGCGCCTTGTCCAAAGGCTAGTGGGATGTTTCCGACGACAAAATCTCGACGAATCGGAAATTTCCGACTATCCGTCGAACCATGGAGCAGGAGCTGATTCTCAACTTGAGGGCCGTCGCCGATGCCTTCCGCATCGAGCGTCCTCTTGCCTTCGGAACGCTTGGGCGGCTTGCAGCCGGCGATTGGCGCTTCTTCGATCATCTCGGCTCCAAGACATTCACGGCCCGCAAGTACGACCAAGTCATCGGCTGGTTCTCGACCAATTGGCCGGCTGCGGCGGTTTGGCCTGAAGGCGTGGCTCGGCCGGAAGGGGTCGAGCCATGAAGGGATGCCGGTTCCCAGACTCGAGGTCGAGCGCCGGTCACGCCGAAACGGCTGATTTTCATCGCTGTGGAACATCACACAACGCGACCGGCGCGGCCTGTGGATACGTGTGGAAAACGCACGCGGAGACTGCATTTCAAGGGGTTTTTGAAAGGGGCGGGGGCAATGGCGGACGTCGTTTCGCGCATCGCAGATCCTGACGATCTGCGCTTTCTGGTCATGTTCAGTGCCGTGCTGATCGTGAGCCTGCTGGCGGCGGTCGCCGCCGGCGCGCAGCCGTTCATGCATCGCCGCGATGCCGGCTTCGGCTTCCGCTTCGTGAGGCGGCAATGACGATCGGCCGGGTCCGCGCCGTCGAGGCGCTGCTTTACGATTTCGAGCGGACCGAGCGGCGCGCGGTGCTGACGCTCGACGACCACGTGCCGCAGCTCGTCACCACGCAGGACGGCGACAGCTACCTGCTCGATCGCGCCTCCCTGCAAAACCTGCCGGGCGGCCCGCTGCGCTTCTACCAGGAAAAGCCCTATCGCCTCGACGCCGGCCTGATCGGGGGCGCGTCATGACTCAGATCGTTTGGGCCGCATGGCATCCGCGGCACGGTTACGAAATCCCCGGCTATTACGAGGGCGCGATCGCCTTCGCTGACATCGACGATGCCGTGCGCCTGGTGCGCAGCCTCAACAGCGACGACAAGACCAACAACCGCAACGGCTGGCGCGCCGTCAAGACCATGCTGGTGAGGGCGCCATGACGCTTGCCGTCACCGTCGAGATGGTCGCCGCCGCCGCCGCGCGCGCCGCGGCGCAGGGCGAGGATCTCAAGAGCCGCACGCCGCATTTCGTCGCGCAGCACCTGGTCGTTTGGGATTCCGAATGCCGCGGCCGTGACTACACGGCGGCGGTCTCGGCGGCGCGGCTCTGGCTCAAGGGGTTTGAGCAATGACCGAGCAGCTCAACCGCACCGAGGCCCGCGAGGAACTCAAATCCTACATCGAGCGCATTGAGCGCATCGTCGAGGACATCGTTGCGCTCAAGGATGATCAGCGCGTGCTGTTCGCCGAGGCGAAGTCCAAGGGGTACGACATCAAGGCGATGCGGCGCATGGTCAAGCGCCGGCAGAAAGACCCGAACGAGATCGCCGAGGCCGAGGCGATCGATGGCGTCTATATGCACGCGCTCGGGATGCAGGCGGATAGCCCGCTTCACGTTCAGGTCGCGCGCCTGGTGCGCGACGGCATGTCTCGCGACCAGGTGATCGAGGCATTCCAGCTGCTGATTCCGCGCAACGGCGAGATCATCGCCAGCGTCGGCGGCACGCCGATGCGGCTCTGGCGCACCGAGGACGGCAAGGCCTGCGCCGAGGAGTACGTCCCGCCGCTGTTCGACAGCTTCATGGCAAAGCGGCAGGCCGACAAATGATGCATGCGCCGGTCGACATCGCCGAGGCGCGCGCGGTCTCTTTCGACCTCCCGGATCTGCCTGACCTGTCGGCCACGCCGTGCCGGCGGATCTGGCTCTCGCAGCGCGACCCGGTCTGGACGCTGGTCGATGCCGTCGACTTCGCCTGGCTCTCGGAAAACATGTGGAACGTCTGGCATGCGGGCAATGGCCGCGGCGATCGCTGGATGAACTACGCCAAGCGCAATGTCGGGCCGCAGCGTTCGACGGTGCGGATGCATCGCGAGATCATGATCGCAGCCGACCCCGGCCGGGATGATGCGTTCCTGGCTGCGCATGTCGTCGACCACATCAACGGCCAGACCCTCGACAACCGCCGCTGCAATTTGCGCTGGGCCACCAAGCGCGACAACGCCATCAGCCGCCGCACGCGCGGCACCGCGCCGGCGCTCGAGGCCATCGTGCGCCAGATCATGGCCGATGCGCTGGCCTCGGCGCAGCTCGAGGAGGTGCCGTTTTGACCCTCTCCTTCCATCCCTATGCCAACCTGTTTCCGCTGATCGAGGGGCAGGAGTTTTACGACCTCGCCGAGGATATCCGTCAGCACGGGCTGCGCTACCGCATCGATCTGATCGAGGTCGCAAAGCAGTTTCTGGTGCTCGACGGCCGCAACCGCTATCGCGCGCTGGTCTGGCTGGTCTCGACCGGCGAGGTGCTCGGCGATGGCTGGGGCGGCCTTGCCGGCGAGCCGTTGTCGGCCGCCGATCTGACCGACTTCGAAAACGGGTCCATCTTCGATACCTATGACCCGGACTACGACGGCGAAAACCCGCTCGATTACGTCCTTTCCAAGAATCTCAGCCGCCGCCACCTGACCGACGACCAGCGCCGCATCATCGCGGCCGAGCTGGTCACCCTGGGCAAGGGGCGTCCGGGGAAAATGCCGCAATCTGCGGGGTTTTCTCGCGAGCACGCCGCCGCGGCGCTGTCGACCGATGTCGCCGGCGTCGAGCGGGCGCGCACTGTCGTCAGACGGGCGGCGCCGGAGGTGGTCGATGCCGTCAAATCCGGAGATCTATCGGTTGCCGCCGCCGCCGAGATCGCGGCGCAGCCGGTCGAGCGCCAGGCCGAGATCGCCAGGGCGCTGACGCGGGACGCCTCCGGCAAGCTGACCGACGAGGCCAAGAAAGCCCTGGCGCCGCTGGTGCGCGAGCTGCGTGCCGACAAGATCGCCGCCAAGCGGGAGCGTCGCGCCGAGCGCGAAGCGGAGACCGGGCGCCGGATCCAGCAACTGCCGGGCAGCTTCTACGGCGTCGCGATCGAGGATTTCGAGTGGCATCACGCGGCCTGGTCGGAAGAGACCGGCAGCGAAAAAAGCCCGTCGATGCATTACGAGACCGCGATCGATGCCCAGACGCCGGAGGCGATCGTCGCGCGTTGCGCCGAGCGCTTCGCCTGCCTCGCCGAGGACTGCATCCTGTTCAAGTGGGTGACGGCGCCGCATCTGTCGATCGGCATCAAGGTGCTCGAGCTGCAGGGCTTCCGCTACGTCACCATGCTGGTCTGGAACAAGGAACGTTCCGGCGAGGCGCGGGGGCCGGGCTACTGGTTCACCGGCGAGCATGAAGTCGTGCTGGTCGGCGTGCGCGGCAAGGTGGTGGCGCCGGCGACCGCGCATTTCCGCAGCAACTTCTCGGCGCCGGTCGGCGGCCATTCCGAGAAGCCCGATAATCTGCACGAGATCATCGAATTTCACTGGCCGACGACGCCAAAGGTGGAATTCAACGCGCGCCGCGCGCGGCCTGGCTGGGCCGCATGGGGCTTTGATGCGCCCGACGCCGAGCCGTCGCCCGATGCTTTGCGTGAAGCCTTCGTGGCCGCGCGGGCCGCCCGTGATGCAGAACGGCTGTGGGAGCATCCCGCCGTTGACGACCAGCACGTCGTCAGCATGACCCGCGACTATCCCGGCGGTGTCTCCTTCAGCGTTGCGACCTGCCGCTGCGGCTGGTCGTTCCGCTGCGAGACAAAGCCCTTCGTGCTCGATCGCGACGACGCCGTCGACAATCACTGGCGCGAGGTCATCGCGCAGCACGATTCCAATCTCGCCGTTGTGTCGCCCTCCGGCGAGGTCGTCGCGTCGCCGCAAGGCGACGTCGATACGGCGGCTGCAGCGGATGCAACATCGGTAGGGGCCAGCGCCGCTGCGGCCGTCGAGGCGCCTTACAACGCCGGCGACGTCATCGCCATCGACCAGCTGGCCGGCTCGGAGTGGTTGACGCCGAACCAAGTCCGCGCGGAGGACCTCAGCGAGCGCGAGCAGCTGAAAATCCTGTCCGACTTCTGCCACCCGCGCCGCGACCTGCAGGGCGTGATCGGCCCGCTCCATGTCGAGCGCGGCTATGCCTACCAGAGCAATGGCCAATGGGCGTTGCGCGGGCAGGGGTGGGATCGCCTGCGCGAGCTGGAGGCGGCCGAGGCCGCGCCGGCGGCGCCAAAGCCTGATCTGACCGAGCCGTACCGCGCGCCGCAGCCGTCGCTGTTCGACGCCGCGCGCCAGCTCGACGATGCGCCGGCGGCCGAGGTGGTCGACGGCGTGCTGCAGACGCGGCTGCCGGTCGATGCCGACGAGCTCGCCGAGCAGCTCGCGCTGATCGGCGTCGATGCCGGCGAGCCAATCGACGGCGAGATGGCCCGGCACCTGGTCGGCCGCGATCTCGTGCACGCCACGACCAAGGCACTCAAGATTACCGCGCGCGGCCGTGCCTTCCTGGCGCAGCTGGCGACGCCGGCATCCGTTCAACAGCAGGGGGCAACGCCGTGAAACAGAGCAAGATCATGTCGCTCGTCGAGAGCGTCATCAACATCGCAGTCGGGTTTGGCATCAGCCTCGCCGCGCAGTCCTTCTTTCTGCCGCTGCTCGGCGTCGCCGTGTCGTTCCGGCAAAACCTTGCGTTTGCGCTGATCATGACCGTGATCTCGATCGCGCGCTCCTACCTGCTGCGGCGCGTGTTTGAGGCGCTGCACATTCGGCGGCCGATGTCGCCGTTTATGCAGGCGGTCATCGCCGAGCGCTTCCGTCAGATCGAGCAGGAGGGCTGGTCGGCGGCGCACGATGACGCCCATCCGGTCGGCGAACTCGCTGCCGCGGGCTCATGCTACGCGATCATGCCAACGTGGCGCCGTCGTGCGGATGATGACTTTGGGCCGGAGCCGCCGATGGTGTGGCCGTGGTCGCTTGGGTGGTGGAAGCCACAGGACAATCGGCGTGACTTGATCCGCGCAGCGGCGCTGGTCGTTGCCGAGGGCGAGAAGTTCGATCGTAATCGCAAGGTGCGGCAATGACCGAGCCGTCACTGGTCGCGCAGACCATCACGATCAGCCACAACGTCGCCGTCGCTGCGGCGTCGGCCATCGCCTTCGCCGGCTTCATGATCGGCTACGCGATTGCTTGGCGCCAGCGCCGCAGCCAGCCGCGCATTACGATCGACCCGGTCAGGAACGTGCTGGCCTGCGACATGCCCATGACGCCGGAGGAAATGGACCGGCTGCGCGATGACGTGGCGCTATGGCGGATTGCGCCGGCGGACCTCGAGGCGGCCGTGCGGAGGTCGCAGGCGTGAACCGTGCGATGCGCGTCCTCGTCGCATGCGAGTTCTCCGGCACTGTCCGGCGCGCATTCGCTGCGCTGGGGCATGACGCGTGGTCCTGCGACCTGCTGCCTGCCGAGGACGGCAGCAACAAACACATTATCGGCGACGCGCGGGACATCCTCGGTGATGATTGGGATCTGTTGATGGTCGCCCATCCGCCATGCACACGTCTGTGCAATTCGGGGGTTCGCTGGCTGTTCAATCCTCCAGAGGGCCGGACGCTGAGATGTGGGCCGCGCTCGACGAGGCTGCCGCGCTTTTCTCGGCCTTTTGGAATGCGCCGATCGAGCGCGTCGCCATCGAAAATCCGGTCATGCACAAGCATGCCAAGGAACGGATCCGGAACTATCAGCCGTTCGCTCAGAGCGTCCAGCCTTGGCAATTCGGTCATGGCGAGGTCAAGCGGACCTGCCTCTGGCTTAGGGGACTCGAGCCGCTGCGCCCGACTCGAATTGTCGATGGTCGCGTCGCGCGGGTGCACCGTATGCCGCCGTCTGCCGATCGGTGGCGCGAGCGCAGTCGCTTCTTTCCAGGCATCGCCGCGGCGATGGCCGAGCAGTGGGGAGGTCTGGCGGTGTGAAACACAAGTGGAGCGAAAAGACCCGCGCCCCGAACGGCGACTCGCGAAAGGTCTGCGAGCGCGAGGGCTGCGAGATCGTTTGCGTATCGTGCCACGACGTCGACAGCCACGGCCGGGCGGATCACTGGAAAGAATGGTTCCGCGGGACCGAGAAAATCCAGCGCGGCGGCAACACGCCGGCGTGTGAAGCGGTCGAGGTATCGAGGCATGACTAGTGTCCCGCTCGTCCTACCCGCGCGAGGCGTCGGCGATAAGCTAGTGGCGCCGATGCTACGTTCTGCGAATGGCTGCGATCTCTTCTTCGAGGGCCTTAATCAGCGCGTCGGCGTGAAGGGCGACTTGTTTCGCGACGCTAACGATGGTTCGGATCTGGAACTTTTGCCACTTTTCATTCTCTTCGTGAGGATTGGCGGACACGTATTCCATCCTCTTCATCTGGTCCCGGAGTGCGTCCAGCGCATCGATTGCTGCAATCGGGATGGCATCGAGATGTTGCCATGCCTCCTCAAGCTCGCTGGGTGCCGCAGGCCAGATCTTCATTTGATCTTCGACTTCTTGGAGCGAAACCCTGGCTTGCTCCATCTCGAGCCAGTCGCTCACAAACTTCGCATACTCGGCTATCGGCCGTGTCCGCAACTTGAGGCGAGTGCAAAGAGAAATCCGCGCAGCGTGTCGCGCCGTTTCCGCCACCGCCTTGTCATAGGAAATCTTGGCCATGACGCCCCAATAAGCAAGGCTAGCTGCGGACAGCGCGATGACTGCCGCGAAGGTCGGCTGGAAGTCCTTCGCAAAATCATAAAATGTATGAACGGTTGTCTGATCTGTCATGGAACAATTTTGGCGTGTGTCTGTGGCTTTGTCGAGTGGCATTCATGACAGACGCATCGCTTCTCTTGCGCACGCTCGCCGCCGGCCGACGACGCGATCAGCCGCGGACTGCTGTGGAGATATCCGGACGAGGAGATCGTTCGGATCATGCTGATGGGGCCGCGATAGCAAAACCAATTCAGTGCAGTTGCTTACCGCGTCCAGTTGAATCGAGAAATTAAGAGCATCACCATGACGACCGCGAAAAGGCGGGCGCGACGCATCGCCGCCGACGAGGCCCATAGCTGGGCGCGTAACCTGCACCTGCGCAACTTGCCTGCGTCCGTCATCCTTCGCACGTTGTCGCTCTACGTTGACGGCGAAGGGTTTGCGTTCGTGGCGATCCCGACGCTCGCCGAGGACTGCGACGGCATGTCGACCGACACCGTGCGGCGTCGTCTGGTCTGGCTCGAGCAGGTCGGCGCGATCGCGCGCCAGCCGCAATGGCTCGACGAGAACGGTGTGCGCAACGGCGAGGGCCGCGGCCGCCGTACGACCGACAAGATCCGGCTGATGTTCGATGCTGATCCTGACGCGATCGAGGCGCGGGCGCAGGGCCGCGAGGTCGACAGCGACATTATCGAAAACGCTGCGGAAACAACGGTGATTAGCCCTAGCAGGCTGCTAGGGCTAAATTCGGGGGTGGCCCTCGGTTTGCCCTCGGTTAACCCTAGCAGTACTTGCGACCAGCTAACCTCTGAACCTGATCCTGAATCTCCCCCAAAAACCCCCTCCGGGGGCGAGGGCGCGCATCAACGGGTTTTGGAAGATGCGCCAGAGCCGGAGCACTTTGCGCCGGCGTGGCAGGCTTGGCCCGGTCGCGAGACGCAGGGCCATCGGCGGGACGCCGCGCTGGCCGCATTCCGCGAGCTGTCACCCGACAAGCAGCGGCTGTGCCGTGCCGCCGTGCCGCTGTTCGCGTCGGCGCTGACCAGAGCCGGGCGGACCAAGCCGCCGAATTTCGATCGCTGGATCCGCCATCACGGCTTTGACGAGTTTCCGAATGCAGTGCTCGGCGAGGATCTGCCCAAGCCGCCGCAGCGTCGCTTCGTGCTGGGCGAGGAGCTGGACGGGCTCAAGATCGCGTCGCTGATCGCCGAACGGCGCGAGCTGCCCGTGCGGCGCGAGCCGGAGCTCGGCGAGGGCGTGTGGCGCACCATGCCACCTCAAGCCGATCTGGTCGCGCTCGCCGCGTGCGGCCGTCCGTCCGATGCCTGGCTGGTCGTCGATCTCGGGTCGCACGAATTTGCCGCGTGGCGTGAACGGCTGCACCGCTGGCTCGGCGCCGAGCCGCGCCCGGAAAAGATCTGGCTTGAGGACCACAACCCGGCCGTCCATGGCCTGCCGTGGAATCATCCCGGCTTCAAATTACGAAAATCGAAAGAAGGCCTTCGCGTGCCGCGCCGCTGGCCGCCGCGGCGCAACGGCACATGGCTCGACGACGACGCATCACAGGCAGGGGGAGACGAATGAACATGGTCTATAAAATCGGCGATTTCGTTGGTTACGTTACGCTCGCTGACGAGGTCACTGCAGCGCCGGTGCAGCCGCAGCGGTGGTTCATGCTGCAGACCTATGCGAACAAGGAAAGCAAGGTCATGCGCACGTTCCGCGATCGCGGGATCAGCGCCTACTATCCGACCTTGCGCCAGCGTAAGAAGTTCGAGCGGCGTCGCAGTGGCTTTGCAGCGGTGTCCTACCGCGACGTAGTTGTGCCGCTCTTTGCCGGCCTGATCTTCATCCCTGATTTTCAGGTCAAGCTTGGCGGTCTCGACGTCGATGGCGTTGCGGGCTTCCTGATGGTTGGTGAATGGCGTCCATGGATCTGGGAGAATGCGCCTGGGATCGAGCGCAAGCCTCACGCGCGTATCGACGAGTTTCCTAGGCGATATCAGGGCACCGTCGACATGGCTGGCGTGCGCGCAATGGTCGCGGACGGCAACATTCCAGTTGCTCGACGGCGTCGGCTTTTCCAGGAAGGGCAGCGCGTTCGGATCATCGACGGTCCGTTTGCCTCGTTTCCCGGAATGGTCGACAGGCTTGACTCGAGAGGCCGACTCAATGTCCTTCTCGACATCTTCAAGCGCATGACACCTGTCGAATTCGACGAGTGTCAGATCGAGCCAGCCTAGGTGTTGCGACCGCGCACTGAATGGCTCGAACGGAGACTGCTCTCCGGCGCATCCATCTTCGCTTAGCGCGAAGTGGAAGTTGCAGAGATTCGGAAATTCGTTCCACGTGAAACAAGCCCGGCCATCGCGCCGGGCTTTTGCATGCCTAGGGTGTGCGGCGACGGTGATGCGTTGCCCGCTGCCCTCCTTGGGCGTTTCCTCCCTAGACTTGTGGCGCGTTGCCAGGCCCGATCATCGCCCCGCGGCATGATCGGGCCTTTCCTTTTGTAGATGCCGAAATTGCCGTGGAAGGCCTGGTACAACACGGCGCGCTGGCAGCGGCTTCGCCTCGCGATCTTCCTGCGCGATCTCTACACCTGCCAGTGCGGATGCGGTCACGTCGAGGGCGAAACGTCGCTGCTCGTCTGTGACCACAAGATCCCGCATCGTGGTGATGAGCGATTGTTCTGGGATGAGAGCAATCTGCAGACGCTGCTCAAGAGCTGCCACGACAAGGCCAAGCAGAAGGCCGAGCAGCAGTCCCTCCACACGCGCGGCGTCTGGCACTGACCAACCCCGAAAGGATCGAGGACATGACCAACCCGAAGTCTCTGCGTGCTGCCTACCTGGCCGGCGCCATGGCAGCCATCATCACCATCGCCCGCGACAAGCGCGAGCAGCAGTCACGTCGTCGCAAGCCCGTGCGCAAGCCGAAGCGCTGACATCAGCAAGGGGAGGGGGTGGTCAAATCCTCGCAGCCCCCCTCTCCACGGACCGGCCCCTCTCTCATTCGTAGGTTTTTTTTCATCGTGGCTGAAGTTTTCGACCTGTTTGGTGATCCTGTGCCGTCCAACTGGGGCGAGCGCGGCCGGCCGGAACATGTCGCATCTCAGCAAAACCGGAATCGTGTCAGCCTGTTAGTCGCGCTCGGCTGGAGCAACGCGCGGATCGCATCGGCGCTGTTCATCACCCAGCCGACGCTGCGGAAGCATTATTTTTCAGAGCTTAGGTTTCGGGACGTCTCGCGCGATCGCCTGGTCGCGCAGCTCGGTGTCAAGCTGCTCGACGGCRTCAACGCCGGCAACGTCTCGGCGATCCGGGAATTCCAGAGGTACCTGGAGCGGAACGACCTGATGCTCTACGGCCAGACGCAGCAGCCGCAGAAGGCCAAGCCGGCCGACAGGGCCGTGAAGCCGGAGAAGGTCGGCAAGAAGGCCGCCGAGATCTCGGCCGCGCATTCGCCCGACGTCGGCTCGCCGCTGGGCGAGCTGATGGCGCGTCGGCAGCAGGGTCTCAATTCTTGATCCCCTGGGACACCTCTTGCCCCGACTGGGAAACCCGCATCCGCGAGGGCCGCTCGCTGATGCCGGACCTGCCGCTGTTCACGGCTGAGGCGGACATGGGGCTGGCGTTCTTCGACGAGTTGCGGCTGCCGGACGTGCCTGGCACCCCGCGGCTCGGCGACGCCTCCGGCGAGTGGTTCCGCGACCTGGTCCGGGCCGTGTTCGGCTCCTGGGACCCGGTCAACAGGGTCCGGATGATCCGTGATTTCTTCGCGCTGGTCCCGAAAGGCTCGTCAAAGACGACCTATTCCGCGGCGCTGATGCTGGTCGCGATGCTGATGAACTACCGGCCGCGCGCGACGGCGCTGTTTCTCGGCGAGACGCAAGCGGTCGCCGATCGCGCCTACGAGCAGGCGGTTGGCATGATCGAGGAGTCGCCGGACCTGCGCCGGCGCTTCAAGCCGCGGGACTACGACAAGACGATCGAGGATCTCGTCACCAAGTCGGAGATCATGATCGCGAGCTTTGACCTGAAGATCTTGACCGGCGCGATGGCGCTGATCTTCGTCCTGCTCGACGAGCTGCATCTGCTGGGCAAGCGAGCCCAGACCTCGCGGGTGCTGCGCCAGATCCGCGGCGGCCTCGACAAGACCGAGGAGGGCGTGCTGGTCATAACCACAACGCAGAGCGACGACGCTCCGGCCGGCGCCTTCAAGAGCGAGCTGAAGTTCGTCCGCAATGTGCGCGATGGGCTCTATCGCGGCAAAACCATCCGCTCGACGCTGCCGCTGCTCTATGAGCTGCCGCGCGACATCGCCACGTTGACGCGCGAGGAGCGCAAGCATGGCGTCGAGCCGCGCTGGATGAATCCGGAATGCTGGCCGTGGGTCATGCCGAACATCAACCGGCCGATCACCGTCGCCTCGATGCTCGCCGACTTCACCAGCGAGCGCGAAAAGGGCGAGGAGGCGATCCGGATCTGGGCCTCGCAGCATCTCAACATCGAGATTGGGACCGGCACCAATGATGACGGCTGGAGCGGCGCCGATCTCTGGGATCAGCAGGTCGACGAGAAACTTGACCTGGAATCGCTGCTCGCGCGCAGCGAGGTGGTCACGATCGGCCTCGACGGCGGCGGCCGCGACGATCTGCTCGGCCTGGCGGTGATGGGCCGCGAAAAAGTAACGCGGCATTGGCTGTCGTGGTGCCATGGCTGGGCTGACCCGATCGTTCTGTTGCGCCGCAAGGAAATCGCCTCGCATCTTGAGGATTTCGAGAAAGAGCACTCGTTCAAGATCCTTGAGATCGGCGAGGCGCATGCGGATATGGCGAGTTACGTCGCGCGCGTCGTCGCCAGCGGCCTTTTGCCGGACAAGAACGCGGTCGGCATCGACCCGAACCGGGCGGCGGCCCTTTTCGAGGCGCTGTTCGGCGCCGGTGTGACCGAGGACATGATCCGCCGGCTGTTGCAGGGGCCGGCGCTGGCCCCCGCGGTCTACGGACTCGACATCAAGCTCGCTGACGGGACCTATTTTCACGCCGACCAGGCGCTGATGACGTGGGTTGTCGGCAACGCCAAGGTCGAGCAGCGCGGCAACGCCGACATGATCACAAAACAGGTCGCTGGCCGCGCCAAGATCGACCCGCTGATCGCGTTGCTGCAGGCCACCATCCTGATGAGCTGGAATCCGGCCGCGCAAGGCATCTCGTTCTGGCAAAAGTCGGCGCCGGCCTCGGCCGAGAAAGCAGCTTAGGGCGCATTCATGGGGCTTTGGTCACGTCTCGACGCGGGTTGGCGCGGTTTCAAGAGCGCTGGCGCGAATCCGGATGGTTCGCTCGCGCTGTTTCGCGAGATCTATGGGCGGCCGCCGTCGCGCTCCGGGGCTGTCGTCAATCTCGACAGTGCGCTGCGGACCGCGACGTTTTTCGCGTGTGTGCGCGTGAAGGCCGAGGATATCGCACAATGTCCGTGCGACCTGTTCCGTGATCGGCCGGACGGCAACGGCAAGGACATCGCCAAGGACCATCCGCTTTATCCGCTGCTGACAGTGCAGCCAAACGACACACAGACCACGTTCGAATTCTTCGAAACGCTGGTCTTTCACCTCGAGGTCGCCTTCAATTTCTATGCGTTCAAGAGCATCGTCCGCGGGCGCATCGACGAGCTGATCCCGATCGAGCCGCATCTTGTACAGGTGAGGCGCCAGCGCGATCTGACGCTGGTTTACGACGTCAACATCGGCGGTCAGGTCAAGACGTTCCCGTCCGACCTGATCTGGCATGTCCGCGGACCGTCGTGGAACGGCTGGCAGGGGATGGATTTCCTCAAGCTGGCCCGCGAGGCGCTCGGCCTGTCGATCGCCATCGAGACCGACCAGGCGCATCTCTACAAGAACGGCCTGCGAACCAGCGGCACGTATTCGGTCGAGGGAACGCTCAATTCCGCGCAATATCAGGAGTTGCGGGCCTTCATCAAGGAATACCAGGCCGCCGAATCCGGCGAGCCGCTGATCCTCGATCGCGCAGCGAAGTACATCAGCGAAACGATGAAGGGCGTCGACGCGCAGACGCTCGAGCAGCGTAAGCACCAGGTCGAGGAAGTCTGTCGCCTGGTCCGTGTGATGCCGATCATGATCGGCCACGCCGGCAACACCTCGCCGACCTTCGCCTCCGCCGAGCAATTTTTCATCGCGCACCGCGTGCACACGCTGCAGCCGCCGAGCCGTCGCGTCGAGACATCGATCGGCAAAAATCTGATCGGCAAGGATGACACGCTCAAGGGCGTCAAGGCCAAGTTCAATCTCGACTCGCTGCAGCGAGGCGCCTTCAAGGACAAGATCGACGCGATCACCAAGATGCTCGGCTCCGGCGGCTCGACGCCGATGGCCGAGGTGAACGAGGTCCGCGAGCTTCTCGACATGAATCCGGTCGATTGGGGCAAGGGCAAGCCAGAGCCCGCGGTCGCGCCGAAATCCAACCCTAACGACAAGCTGCCGGAGGGCTAACGATGCTCAACACGCTCGCCTGCCGGATCGCCGAGCTGAAGTTCGCCGGCTCCGATAGCGATATGACGTTCTCCGGCTACGGCGCCGTGTTCGGCAACGTCGATAGCTATGGCGACGTCATCGCCGCCGGCGCCTTCAAGGATACGTTGGCGCGCGCCAAGTCGCAGAACGACTGGCCGGCGATGCTGTCGCAGCATGGTTCGTTCCTCGGCGGTCAGGACAATGTCCCGGTCGGCGTCTGGACCGACATGCATGAGGACAGCAAGGGCCTCGTCGTCGAGGGCAAGCTGGCGCCGACGCCGCGCGGCCAGGAGCTGTATTCCCTGATGAAGATGCAGCCGCGACCGGCCATCAACGGCCTGTCGATCGGCTACGTCGCCAAGGAGTGGAGCGCGCGCTCGCGGCCGGAGGAGCCGCGCCGCACGCTCAAGAAAGTCGATTTGATGGAAGTCTCGATCGTGACAATGCCGGCCAATCCAAAGGCCCGTATCGGACAGGTCAAGAGCGGCTCCATCCGTGAATTCGAGACCTTCCTGCGGGATGCAGGTGGGTTCTCGCGTGCCCAAGCTGCGGCGATCGCCGGGCAGGGGTTCAAGGCCATCGAGTCCATGCGGGATGCTGGCGATGATGGGCAGGAAGTTGGCGCGTCGATCGACCGCCTGATCTCAACTCTCACAGGGAAGTAAGACACCCATGACGAATCTCTACAAATCCCGCTATGGCGCGCTGTGCGTGGCCATGCTGGCGATCACGACGGTCTCGGCCGTCATGGTCCTCGGCTTCGATGTCCAGCCGGCGCTCGCGTTCGGCGGGCACAACAATCTGGCGCTGCATACGGCCGAATTCGGCGCGCTTGCCGGCGTCCCGACCGAGCTGAAGCAGGTTTTCGACCGTATCGGTGAGGCCTTCAAGGCTTTCAAGGATACGCATCAGGAGGAGATCGCCGGCATCAAAAAGGGTATGGCCGACGTCGTCACCTCCGACAAGCTGGCGAAGATTAACGAGTCGCTCGACAAGGCCGTCGAGGCCAAGGCGGCGCTCGACGCAAAGGTCGAGGCTGAGATCAAGCACGTTGACGAGATCGAGAAGAAGCTCAACCGTCTCGGTCTGCAGAACAACGAGAACGGCCGTTTCCAGCTCGAGTTGAAGGAGTTTAACAAGCTCCTCGAGACCCGCGGCGAGCGCGGGGTGCAGCCGCTCGACGAGGCCGGCTATCGCGCTYACAAGGCGGCAAACGACAAGTACCTGCGCAAGGGCGACAAGCTTCTGTCGGCCGAGGAGCACAAGACTCTCGCGGTTGGCTCCGATCCTGACGGCGGCTATTTCGTCACGCCGGACACCTCTGGCCGCATCGTCAAGAAGCTCTATGAGACGAGCCCGGTCCGCCAGTATGCGAACCAGCAGACCATCTCGACTGACAAGCTGGAAGGCATCGAGGATACCGATGAGGCCGGGGCCGGCTATGCCGGCGAGCGCACTACTTCTGGCGACACCAAGACGGCGCAGGTTGGCAAATATTCGATCCCGGTTTGGGATATCGATACCGAGCCGAAGGCGACGCAGAACCTGCTCGACGATGCCGCGGTCGACGTCGAAGCCTGGCATGCCGACAAGGTCACCAACAAGTTCTCTCGCTTCGAGAACAAGGAGTTCGTCACCGGTGCGGCGAACAAGATCCTGGGTTTTGTCAACGGTTATACCCAGACCGAGGACACCGGTTCGGGCGTCGCGTGGGGCCAGATCGGCTACCTCAAGACCGGCGTCGACGGCGATTGGGCGGCCTCGAACAAGGCTGATGCCTTGATCGACGTCATGGGCCTGCTCAAGAATGGCTACCTGGATGGTGCGGTCTGGTGCATCAAGCGCAAGCTGATCGCCGAGATCCGCAAGTTCAAGAACAGCCAGGGTGACTATCTGTGGCAGCCGTCGCTGCAGGCAGGTACGCCGGAAATGATCCTCGGCTATCCGGTCGCTCGTATGGAGGACATGCCCGACAAGGCCTCGAACAGCTTCTCGATCGCCTTCGGCAACCTCAAGGAAGCCTACACGATCGTCGATCGTCTCGGCATCCGCGTCCTGCGCGATCCCTTCACGGCCAAGCCGTTCGTGAAGTTCTACACCCACAAGCGCACGGGCGGCGGCGTGGTCAATTTCGAGGCCATCAAGCTGGTCAAGTTCGGCACGGCGTAACGGCCTGACGATTTTCCGGCGGCCTGTATGGGGCCGCCGGTCCATCCTTCCCTGCAACCATTTTTCGAAAGGACTCCATCGATGCGCGACATCATGGACAATCTCGACGTCAAGCGCGGCATCTCCCCTGTCGCCGCGCAGACCACCAACACGCCCATTGTTTCCCAGATCGTCGATCTCAAGGGCTACGACGGCTGCATGTTCGTGATCGATATCGGTGCCAACACCGACGCCGACGCGACCTTCACCGTCCTGGTCGAGGATGGCGACGCGGCCAATCTCTCTGACGCTGCGGCTGTCGCGGATGATTACCTCAACGGCCTCGAGACCACGGCGAGCTTTACCGCGGCCAGCGACGACAACAAGATGCGCAAGATCGGCTATGTCGGCATCAAGCGCTACTGCAGGGTGACGATAACGCCCGCGCTCAATGACGCCGGCAATATCTTCATCTCCGGCAACTGGGTGCTGCGCCCGCTGCGCAAGCCGGCAGCGAATCCGCCGACGTAGCGCTGTGAAATTCGGCTCGCGCGGGCGCAGTCCCGCGCGGGTCGCCATTCCTTTCCGCTTGGATCGATTGTCAGCCATGTCGCATCGCGAAAGCCATGCCTTGCCCGTGCCCATCCTGATCGAGCCGCCGGCCGGCGAGCTGGTGTCGCTCGCCGATTGCAAGGCGGCGCTCGGCATTACCGGGACCGACCAGGACGCGGCGCTGACGATGGCGCTCGATGCCGCGATCGACACGCTCGATGCCGGCACCAATGGGACGCTCGGCCGCGCGCTGCGCCCGCAGACCTGGGAGCTGCAGCTCGAAAGCTTCGCGGAAGGCTGGCGCTGCCGGCCGCGACACTATCGCTGCGGCGGCGAGGCAATCGCGCTCAATTATCCGCCGCTGATCGGGATCGTCAGCATCAAATATCTCGATACGGCAGGCGTCGAGCAGGCGCTGGCACTCAACACCGATTACCGGCTGCTGCGCGTCGGCGCCATCGATGGCCGGCAGCTGGTCGAGCCCGCCTATGGCAAGTGCTGGCCAGTCGCGCGCTGCGATGCCGCCTCGGTCCGGATTCGCTACGAGTGCGGCTATGACGGCGCCGACAACGTCGCGCCGCGGCAGTTGATCAATGCGATCGCGCTCGGCGCGCGCGCGCTGCTGACGGCCTCGACCCGCGACCCGATGCTGTTCGAGGACCGGGTCGAGGGGATCGGGTCGCAGCGCTACCAGAGCGACAGCAAGGCCGCCCAGATCGTCACCGACGCGGCCGCCTCGCTGCTGTCGAGCCTTCGCGTTTTCTGAAACCCGTTCAACAGGAGCAGCGGCCATGGCCGGCGGCACCCATCTCACCACCTTCACTGGTGCTGTTGATTGTGCCCGCATGACCAAGGCTGTGTTGTTTCCGTAGCCCGATGTCCATGCGCAGCATCAAGCTCGGCACTCGCCCCGGTCCGGCGATCTGGCCGTCGAAGTCGCCCGACGAGGTCCTCGACTATTCGCTCGACTGGACCTTGCGGCTATGCACGGCGGACGAGGCGGCGCGGCTGCGGCGGGGCGAGGCGATCGCGCCGGCGGATGCGATCGTGGTGTCGGACTTCATCCTGCCGCCCGGGATCGTCGCGGACAAAGCGACCAATTCGCCGGCGGTGACGACGGCCGTCATCTCCGGCGGCGAGGACGGGCAGCGTTATGTGCTGCGCAACCGGATCCGGACCGCGTCCGGCCGGGTGATGGAGCAGGCGGTCCGGCTCAAGGTCGCCGCGAAGTAGGACAAATGGACGTTGACGTCCTGGTCGCGACCGCGCACCGGCGCCTGCGGTTGCGGCGGCTGCTGGTCGCGATCGAACGTCACCCGGAATTGTTGGAGGCTATCGACATGAACCGTTCCATTGGCCGGCCGATCCAGCTGGCCGGCTTCGCCTCGCGCCTGGCGCGGGCCGAGAAGGCCGAGACCGAGCTGGCCGTCACCGGCCAGCGCTATGACACCGTGCTCGACGACATCGACGACCAGCATGCGGCGCTGAAAACGCATGTAGGCGCGCTCGAGGTCACCCGCTCGGCGCTCGACCAGGTCATCAGCCGCATGACCGCGGGGAGCAACGGCGGCCCAAACGATGGTGGGGACTCCTCGACCGTCTCGGCGGGCGAGGTCGGCGCGGTCGGCCAGGTCATCACCTCGACGACCGAGAAGGGCGAGGGCTGAGGCCGTGACCCCGGATCAGGCGCTCGCCAGCCATCGCAGGATGCTCGCGCAGGTCGGCGAGGCCATCACCGTGCGCCGCTACGTCGGGAAGGGCGCGGCGCGCGCGCCGGCGGCCGAGGCGATCGCGCAGGGCCGTGTGATGGGCTACCAGCCGCAGCAGATCGTCGGTGCGGTCCAGCAGGGCGATCGCAGGGTGATCCTGCTCAACGATCCCGCCGCGTCCGTGCCGTCCGGAAAGGTCGCGCTTTCGACGATGTTGCCGCTGACCAGTGATGACAAGCTTGTCGTGCGTGGCGCCGAGATCCAGATCATGGGTGTCGACGACTCAACCCGCCGTATCGCCGGCGTCCTGGTCGCCCTCGAGATCCAGGTGCGCGGCTGATGGGCCAGGTCTTTGACGAGGCGGATTATCGCCGCCGGCTTGATGCGCTGGACTCCTCGAACATCTCTGTCGGCGAGGAAGCCGGGCTGATCGCCAAGGGCGGCGGATCGGGGCCTCTCGACGCGCGAAAGACTATCCTGTTTGCCAAGCAGCAGGCGCTGCGCGCGGCCCGCAAGAAGATGATCAAGGCGATCCGCGCCGAACAGGACAGGATGCGCCAGAACAACCTGCTGCCGACCGAGGTCGAGCAGATCGTAACCGGAAAATCGGACACCCTCGTCAAGGTATGAGGCTGATCTTTCGCTATCTGGCGATGCAGGACATCGTCGATTTCGCGTTGGAGACGCTGCGGTCGCGCTCGCCGGTCGGCTCCGGCGATGATCTTCACCGCGGTCTCTACCGCGACAGTCATCTCGTCTTTCTCAACGGGCAGGTCGTCCAGGACGTCAGGGCGTTCAAGCGTGGCGACCAGATCAACATCTCCAACCCGGTGCCCTATGCCCGCAAGCTCGAGATCGGCAACGCCCGGATGCAGGCGCCGCTGCATGTCTATGAGGATACTGCGTTGATCGTCGCCAACAGGTACGGCAACCGCGCGGCCGTCAAGTTCACCTTCATGCCGGTGCGCTTCGGTGGGATCTCCGCTTACGCGGCATTCTCCAAGCAGCTGAAACGGGGCAGGCGGACCATGTCCGAAAAATCCCGGCAGGACTGGCTGGTGCGCCAGCCCGCCATCCAGATCAGGGCGCGCTGACCATGGCTGATTGGGCTGGAGCGGTTGCCGCCTGCAAGGCGCGCTTCGTCGCAAATTTCTCGGCGACGCAGGTCGCCTACCAGAACGAGGACCCGCCGGCATCGCCTTGGCCGCCGGCGGTGCCCGTGCCGTGGACCTATTTCGAGGTCCTGCAGGTCGAGAGCAAGCTGCGCGGCGCCGGCAAGCCGGGCAGCCAGACCTGGCTGACGCTCGGCAACATCTTCGCGCATGTGTTCGTGCCGAAGGGTTACGGCCTGGAGGATCATCTGGCGATCGCCAATCCGATCGGCGAGATCTTCCGCGCCAAGACGTTCTACAACGCGGACCCCGGCGCCAAGATCATCTGCGGCGCGCCGAGTGTCCGCGGCGGCGATTCCGGCAGCGATGACGGCAACTATTTCGGCCTCGTCGTCGGCGTGCCCTTCGAATTCTACTTCATCGGCTGACCGGCCGGCTTTCCCCTCAAAATCCCGCGGGCTGTGGCCCGCTTCATCCTGGAGGTCCTGATCCATGTATCAGTCGAATTCGAACGCCTATGTCGCATACAAGGTGCAGTCGGCGCTCGGCACGGCTGCCTCCGGCAGCGCCGCCAGCGTCTTCCGCATCTCCGGCGGCAACGGCATCAAGGCCAGCAAGGCCGCGGTCGAGAGTGGCGAGATCCGGCGCGACGGCATGCGTCAGCGCGGCCGCCATGGCACCCAGAAGCTGACCGCGGATTACGATGCCGAGCTGTCGCTCGGCTCGCATGACGCCTTTGTCGAGGCGATCGCGCGCGACACCTGGTCGGCGGCCGATCTCACCAAGACGCAGGCCGACTTCACGTCGCTCACTACGGGCGCCAACTCGATCATCTGCGCCTCCGGCGATCCTCGCACCTGGTTCGGCATCGGCGACGTCATTGAGCTGCTCAACTATGCCGGCGGCAACAATCTGCAGAACATCCGCATCACCAATCTGACTGCGACCACCATCACCACGGCCGAGACGCTGATCGTTAATGCGACGCCGGACACCTCCTGCTCGATCGTCCGCCGCGGCAAGAAGCTGGTGCCCTTCGCCGGCGGCTCGCTGATCAAGCGTTACTTCACGCTGGAGGAGTACGAGGTCGACATCGACCAGTCCAAGGTCGCGCAGGACTTCGTCGCCGGCCAGCTCAAGCTGTCGATGAAGCCGGACGGCATCATCATGGCGGGCCTCTCCGGCGTCGGCACCGGTCGGGTGCTCGGCAACACCACCGGCACCTCGCCCTATTTCACCGCGCCGGTGCTCGGCGCCAATGCGCCGTTCTCGGTGGTCGACGCCACCATCCGGCTCGGCGGCTCCGACCTGGTCTCGCTGACCAACTTCGACCTGACCGCCGACATCACGCCGAACGCACCCTCGGTGTTCGGCTCCGGCGGCATCAAATACTCGCCGGACGTATTCACCGGCCAGATGGGCATCTCGCTCAACCTCGGCATGCTCTACCAGGACCTGACCATCTTCCAGGACTTCCTGGCCGAGACCGTCTACACGCTGCACGTCCTCGCCGTCGACAACGAGGCCGAGCCCAAGGATTTCTTCTCGATCTACATGGGCAATTTCACGCTCGGCGGCGCCGACCCGTCGGCGTTCTCCAACCAGGGCGGCGGCCGCACCCAGACCGTCCAGGTGCCGGTCGCGCTCGCCGGCATTGACGGCGCCGGCGCCGGTCACGACGCGGCGATCATCAAGTTTCAAACGTCGGCACCGTAGCCAATGTGGAGCGATGATCGCCGTTATTACGGCAGCGAGCGGCTCCCGGACGCCCGGGAGCGGATCTTGCTCGACGCGCTTTGCAAGCTGCACTGGCTGCGCATCCGCACGATCTCCAACTTGCGGGCCATCGAAAGGCCTTCCCCCGAATTCCCGACAGAATGATTGCGCGCAATCGGCCCCGCGGTGGTGTCGGCCACCGTGGGGCCATCCTTCCGACAGAGGACATCATGGATACCGAGAAAGACACCTTCGACATCGGCGCGCTCGACGCCAGGGACGAGGCGACGCTCAACATCAAGCACCCGACGACCGACAAGGAGACCGGCTGGATCTGGACCTTCTACGGCCCGGGCCATCCGATCACGATCGAGCTGGCCGACCAGGTCGGCCGTGAGCAGCTGCGCCTGGCGCGCGAGAAGGAACAGGCCCGCGTCAACGGCAAGAAGTGGAAGGCCGACGACGAGTCGATCGACGCCCTGCGCAAGCGCAATGTCGACAGCATCGTCAAGCGGACCAGGACCTTCACGTCCGTCAGCATCGACGGCAAGCTGATCGAGTTCTCGCCCGACAACGCCCGCATGCTGTTGTCGGATCAACGCAAGGGCTGGCTGTTCAAGCAGGTCACCGATTACCTGCGAGAAGACGAAAGTTTTATTCGGCCCTCGGCGACGAGCTGAGGGATTTCGCGGAAGCCACTTTCGCCCTCGATGCCAGGGACAAGGACGGCTTCAGCCTGCGGGAGAAGCTGGAAGGCAAGCTCAAGCGCACGCGGGGCGCCAAGGGCAGGGCGGAGATCGAAGCGCAGCTCGCGGTCCCGCCGTTCCCTATGCCGCTCTTGTACCTCTGGAACGCCTTCCAGCGCCTGTCCAGCCGCCGAACCGGGTCCGGCTTCGGCATCAACCCGATCGCCTATGCCGACATCGAGGCCTTTGCCCGCCTTGGCGGCCGGCGCTTCTCGCCGTTCGAGATCGAGCTGATCGAGGATCTCGACAATCTGTTCCGGATCGAGTTCGCCAAAAAGCGAGACTAAACCAGCATGTCCGACCAGACCGTCACCGAGCTTGTGATCGACGCCGACACCTCCGGCGCCGATCAGTATTCGCAGGCCATGGACAAGGCTGCGGATGCCTCAGAGCGCGGCATCTCCAGCGCGCAGGGCGCGGCGCTGGCGATCGCCGGCGTCGGGATCGCGGCGCTGGCGGCGATCGCCGGCCTGCGCAGCTTCTATGACAACGTCGGCAAGCAGACGCAGGTCCTGGTCGACCTCGAGGACCGCGCCCAGTTGGCCGGCCTCAGCGTCAAGGAGTTTCAGCAGGATCTGTTTGCGGCGATGTCGTCGGGTGTGAAGGAAAGGGACTTCAACTCCGGCATCGACAAGATCACTGATGATCTGACGCAGGCGAGCCAGAAGGCGACCGAGTTCGGCAAGCTGTTCAAGGCCAATGGCCTCTCGATCAAGGACCAGAACGGTCAGCTGATCTCGACCAAGCAGGCGCTGGCCGACATCGCCGGGCTGATGCAGAACGCCTCGCCTCAGGTGCAGCAGGCGATCGCGCGCATCGTCGGGCTGTCGAAAGACTGGATTCCGTTCCTGCGCCAGGGCGCCGACGCGATCGAGGAGCAGAAGCGCAAGGCGCAGGATCTCGGCATCATCATCGACGATGATACCATCGCCAAGGCGCGCGAGTTCAACACGCAATGGAAGGAAGCCGTTGCGACCTGGGATCTCCAGTTCAAGGCGTCGCTGGCCTCGATCCTGCCCCTGCTGACCCAGATGGCCGGCCTGGCTTCGCAGATCCTTGCCGGCATCGGCGCGGCGAGCGGTTCCGTCGGCCGCTGGATGACGCCGGACGAGGACAAGACCAAGTCCCAGCTTAACGACCAGATCAACGATGCCTATCGGCTGCGCGAGATCGTCGCGCAGATCGGCGATCTCAGCCAGCAGTCGTTTGCCGGGTTCAAGGGGCGCAACCTCGCCGGCCTGCTCGGCCTTCCGGAGAATGCCTCGCTCGGTGACGTCGACAAGCTGCTCGACAAGCTGGCGGCGCTCTACGACAAGCAGCCGGACCGGATCCGCGTCACGCCGGACAGCTCGACCACGCAACTGCCCGACATGAGCCAAAAGGATGGTCTCGAGCGTGCGATCGAGTCGGCCAATCGGCATATCGCGGTGATGAAGGCCGACGCCGCGGCGATCGGAGAATCCGATGCTGCGCTGGCCGGCCTGCGCGTCGAGGCAGAGCTCTATGCCGCGGCCGAGCGCGCCGGTTACAAGGATCTCGAGCAGTTCGCCGACAAGTTCTACGATCTGCGCGAGCGGATGGAGCAGGCCAAGTCCGCCTATGACCAGTGGAAGGCGGAGGGCGACGCCAATTTTGCGCGGCAGACGGTCGGCCTGCAGGGCGTCGAGCTGCAGATCGCGCAGATCCAGCGGCGGCTGCACGGCGACGACTGGCGCGCCTATACCGATGATGCGCTGTCCAACACCATGCGGCTCACTGCTGCGCTGCAGGAGGTGAAGGACACTGGGCTCGACTTCACCAAGTCGTTCTTCCAGGGGCTGATGCAGGGCAAGTCCGGCATGGACGCGCTGGCCGGCGCGGCCGAGCAGCTCGCCTCCAAGATGGCCGACAAGGCGTTGACCGACATCTTCTCCGGCAATTTCATCCAGGGCGGCGTCGAGGCCGTCGTGGCGATCGGGGCGCAGCTGTTCGCCGGCGACCAGAAGGCCAAGAAGGAGCTGGACGAGGCGAAGCAGCAATGGGCCAAGATGGCCGACCAGGTCATCAAGTTCAACCAGGCCGCCGCCGGCGTCGACCTCGGCCCGCTGACCAATGAGCTTCAGTCGCTGTTCTCGTCGTTCCAGACCCTCGAGGAAGCGGCGCGCAAGGCCAAGGACGAGGCTTCGCGCGGCAGCCTCGCCGAGACACTGTCCAGCGGCATCAGCCGCATCATCGCCGAGTTCAAGAGCGGCGCCGATGACCTGTCGCCGTTGCAGAAGGCGATCAAGGGCGTCAACGACGAGGCGGCCGGGCTCAAGGACACGCTGACCACGATCGGCGCGGCCAACCACTGGGACGTGACCGGCGAGTTCGCCGGCATCGACGCGTCCGTCAAGGCGCAGATCAAGAAGCTCATGCAGGACGCGGCCGACACGCTGACGTCGAGCCTGGCGGAGCGGCTCAACAGCGCGCAGGGCAAGTCCTATCTCAACGATGCGGCGGCACTGCTCAAGCAGCATCAGACCGACCTCGCAAGCGCGGCCGAGCTCGGCAACGATCCGGGGCTGCTGGCGCAGATCGCGGCGACCTATGCGGCCGAGGCGCAGAAGATCGTCCAGGACTCCGGCTTGGTCGGCGACAGCTTCGACGACTTCATCAAGCTGTTTCCGGATCTTGCCGACGTCGTCAAGCAGGCGACCGTCGACGTCACGGCCTCGATCAAGACCATCAGCGATTATCTCGCGAGCCTGCAAACCGGCTCCAGCTCRATCCTGTCGCCGCAGGATCAGCTTGCGGCAGCTCAAGCGCAGTTCGGCCAGCAGCTCGGCCTGGCGCAGGGCGGTGATGCCGATGCGCTCGGTTCGATCACCAAATACGCCGACACGCTGCTCAACCAGGCCAAGAGCTTTTACGGCTCCTCGGAAGGCTATGCCGGCATCTACCAGGCGGTGTCCTCGGCGCTGGCCGCGCTGATCGGCGCCTCGCCATCGACCGCCACGACGATGGCGTCGACCACGTCCAGCGCCACGCTGTCGACTGCGTCACTGGTGCCGCAGGTCTCGCAGGTATTTTCGTCCGGCGCGGCAAACGACAACGGGCAGTATTTCTCGGCGCTCCAGCAGGGGCTGTCGCAGGCCATCGCATCGGCCGCCAACGCACAGGTGCTGAGCCTCAATGCCGGCTTCGACGGCATGGGCAAGAAGCTCGACCGCATCGCGACCGCGGTCGAGAGCAACCGCGGCCGTGCGCAGCGGCCGTCCGCGAAAACCGGAACTTAAGACCATGTCCGCGACCTCCTACGGACGGCAGAAGATCGTCGACGATCTCACTGGCGTTGCGCCCTACAGCCCGCCGCCGCTCTATCTGTCGGCGCATACGGCCGATCCTGGCGTCGCGGGCTCGCATGCCCACGAAGTCTCCGCCGGCGGTTATGCCCGCGTTCCGCTCGCCGGCGTCATGGGCGCCGCCGATGCCAGCGGCATCAGCGTCAACACCACGGTCATCACCTTGGGCCCGGCCACGGCCGATTGGGGCACCATCACGCATTTCGGCATCGAGGACTCGCTCAGCAGCGGCAACATGCTCTGCCCGGGCGCGCCGACGATGCCGCGGACCATCACCACCGGCCAGCCGCTGCAGATCCCCGTGGGCCAATTGCGCCTGCGCCTTACCTGAGAGGACCACCATGTCGAAGGGCGACACGTTCGAAAACGACCTGCTCAAGCTGATCTTCAACGGCACGGCGATCGCCAACCTGGCGGACAATGCGGCATCCTCGCCGCTGACCAGCCTCTATTTCGCGATGCATACGGCCGATCCCGGCGAGGGCGGCAGCCAGACCACCAGCGAGGTCGCCTATACGTCCTATGCGCGCGTCGCGGTGGCTCGCAATTCGACCGGTTTCATGGTCACCGGCAACAGCGTCTCGCCGGTCAACGACATCAACTTCCCGACCGCGACCGGCGGCAGTGCCACGGCGACCTTTTTCTCGATCGGAACGGCCGCGAGCGGCACAGGCAAGATCCTCTATTCCGGCACGCTGTCGCCGGCGATTTCGATCTCGACCGGTGTTCCGCCGGTGATCACCAACAGCACCACCATCACGGAAGACTGACGCAGGTTGGGCCGGGGCCGCCCCGGAAAGGCTGAGGCATGTTCAGCATCGGGCCGTTCAGCCGGTACCGCTTCTCCGAATCCGACCGGACCTCGACGCGCGCGCCTGGCGTGGCCGCGGGATCGTCGGTCGCGTCCGGCATCGGGGCGGGGGCAGCGAGGGGCGCTGCGGCTGGCGTCACCACCGTCGTCGGCATCGGCGCGGCTGCTGCGAAGGGCGCCGCCAGCGGCACGTCGACAGCTTCCGGCGTCGGCGGCCGTGCGGCCAAGGGCACGGCCGTGGGCTCGTCCAGCGCCTTTGCTTTCGGCGCGCATGCGTCCCGCGGCAGCGCCAGCGGCGGCGCCACCGCGCGCGGGGCGGGCTCGACGGGATGGGATCTGATGCTCGAGGAGGAAGGTGTGCCGATCGCCTATTTCGCCGAGATCGAGCCCTGGGTTTTGACGGATCGCTCATGATGTACGGCGTGGCCCCGATGTGCGCGTTGCCCTGGTCGGCCGACCGGCGGGACATGCGCGTCTATTTCGACATGACGATGGATCTGTCGGCCGATCTGACGCTGAAGATCTACGTCACCACCGCGGCGGGCTATGCCACCGAGCCGACCGACACGCCGGCCAACCAGCCGTTTCGCGGCGTGCTGCAAAGCTTCTCGTTCTCGCGCTCGATCATGCAGAGCGACATCGGCCAGTTCACCACCGGCACCGGCAATCTCACGATTTCCAACGACGATGCCGAGTATGACTTCCTGCCGCAGACTTACGCGATCGACGGCCGTCCGATCGCGATCCGCATCGGCCGGCCCGACCAGCCCTATGCCGACACCTATCCGCTGGCGAAGCTCACGGCCTCCGGCTGGAATATCGACACCGAGGTCATCTCGATCGACCTGGAGGACTATTCCTACAAGCTGGAAGTGCCGTTGCAGCCGAACACCTATGGCGGGACCGGCGGCGCTGATGGCGGATCCGATCTCGCAGGCAAGCGCAAGCCGCTCGCCTTCGGTAATGCGCTCAACGTCTCGCCCGTGCTGCTGGTGCCGAACCTGCTGATCTATCAGCTCCACGACGGGTCGCTGCAGGCGGTCGATGCGGTCTATGACCGCGGCGTGCCGCTGACCGGCGCCGGCAACGTCGCCGACTATGCCACCCTTGCCGCCGCCAGCGTCACGCCGGGGCAGTTCAAGACGTGTCTTTCGGCAGGCCTGGTCAAGCTCAGCTCGATCGCGGCCGGCACGGTGACCGCGGACGTCCGCGGCGACAATTCCGCCGGCTACATCACGACGACGGCCGACATCGTCCGCTGGGCCTTGCGCAATCGCACCGTGCTCGATGATCCCGACGACCTCGACGCTGCATCCTTTGCCGCAGTGAATGCCGCGCAGCCGGCGCCAATCGCCTATTTTTCCGGGCCCGACGACAACCTCACGGTCGCGGCTTTCATCCAGGCGCTGATGGGCGGCATCGGCGGCTGGGGCGGACATCGCCTGGACGGGACATTCGAGGTCCGGATCTTCTCCGCACCATCGGGCACCGCCGCCGCATCGTTCACGCGCGACGACATGATCGGCGGCGACATCAAGCGCGAGCCGCTGCCGGATTCGTATCGGCCGCCGCGGTGGCGCTGGCGCGTGCCCTATGCCCGCAACTGGACCATCCAGACCGATCTCGCCGGCGCCGTGACCGCGGCGCGCAAGGCCTTCGTCGCCGAGCCCTATCGGCTGGCCGAGGCGAGCTCGGCCACGATCCAGCTCGACCATCCCTTCGCGCAGGACCGCGACCCCGTGCAGTCCTATTTCGCCAATGAAGCCGACGCTGCCGCGGAGGCCGCGCGCCTGATCGACCTCTTCAAGACCACGCGCTCGATCTACCGCATGCCACTGCCGCGCCGCGCCCTGCGCCGCGAGATGGGCGACGTGATCATGGTGACGCACGATCGCTTCGACCTTCGCTTCGGCCGCCTGATGACGGTGGTCGAATGGAAGGCGCAGATCAACTTCGCCGCCGGCGGCATCGATACCGTGGAGATCGCCGCCTATGGCTAATGCCGCCCTCGTTCTCGACAATCTGGCGCTGGCCGCCGCCGTTGCGGCGTCGAGCCAGGTCCTGACCATGCCGGCGTCGAAGCTGCTCTCGCCACATCCGTCCGAGCGCTGGCGCTCGCTCAGCGCCGCCGACTGGTTCGTGCTCGACAGTGGCGGGCTCATAACTGCTGACACGGTGATGGTCGGCGGGCTGACCTGCTCGGCGGATGCGACGCTGCGGCTGCGGCTGTCCTCGATCGATGCGACCGGCATCGCCGGCGACATCTTCGACAGCGGGCCGGTCACCAACGGCGACTCCCGTTTCGACATCGACTATGCCTCGTTCGTCGCCGTGCTCGAAACGCCGCTGGCCTGGCGCTATCTCCGCTTCGACATCGCCGATCCGGGCGCGGACTATGTCGAGGCCGGCTTCGTGCTGGAAGGCCTGCGCGAGGAGATGGCGGTCAATTTCGCGCAAGGCGGCTCGGTGCAATACGTCGATCGCTCGCGGGTGTCGTCGGCCTCCTCCGGCCTGACGCTGGTCTGGACCGACAATCACTTCCGTCGCCTCGACCTGTCGTTCCCATGGGTCGAGGAGGTCCAACGCTACGGCCTAATCGAACGACTCGACCGCGCCTGCGGTCGCCGCAGCAACGTGCTCGTGATCACCGAGCCGGCTTCGCCCAATCTGCCGCGGTCGTCGTTCTATGGCCTGATGACCGACGTCACGCCGGTCACCTTCGGTGTGATCTTCGACCTCTACGGCAAGCAGCTCCGTCTCGACGAGAGAATTTAACCATGGCCTTCATTCCGCCCAAGGATCGTGTGCTCGAGCAATCGACCTCGAACAGCCAGAGTGTGTTCACGGTTACGGGCGCGCTGGACGCGGGTTACAACGCCTTCAGCGCGGCGATGAGCGTCGGCGACACCACATTCGGGTCCGTGGTCGAGCCGGGCGTTGCCTTCAAGTCGGGTTTGATCACCTACAGCGCCGCCAACGAAGTCACCGTCACCACGGCCTTCGAGAGCAAGGGCACGTTTGGGGCCGGCACCATCAAGCAGGTGTTCATGGGCTGGCCTGCGGCCGCGGCCGTGGTCGCGCCTGTGTGCGGTCAGTGCAAGCTGGTGAAGTCCGGCGCAAACCTGGTGCTGCTACCGTTCGGCGGCGACCAGCTGACGATCGACGGGCGTCCCCGCACCGTTCCCTCCGGCGGCATTTCGCTCGCGCCGACCGGTCTCACGCCGGGCGTAAACTATTTCATCTATGCCGCGATGTCGGGATCGACGATGATCCTCGAGGCCGCGACGACGATTCATGCGACCGCGAACAACCCCGGCCAGAATGGCCTCGAGGTCAAGAACAACGACGTTACCCGCACCCTGGTCGGATTTGCGAGGGTCATCACCGGGCCGGCGTTCGTCGACACCGCCACGCAGCGTTTTGTCATTTCGTGGTTCAACCGGGACCGTCGCGATTTGCTCGGCGCGACCGACAGCACGTCGACGGAGACCACCAGCGGCTATGTCGAAAAGACGCCCAGCAAGATCGAATTCTTGTGCTGGACGACCGACGTCGTGCTGGCGACCGCAACGGGCACGCTCACCAATACCGTGAACAACGGGGCTGTTGGCATCGCAGTGATGATCGATGGAACGGTGGCGGGTACGCCGTGTGACGGCAACCTGGCTTCGACGTCGAACCGGTGCCCTGTCAGTCCGAGCGTCAACACAAGACTGACCGAGGGCTATCACTACGCCGACTTTGGCATCCGCACGCTGGGCAGCGGCACGGCGTCGGCGCAATACGGCATCACGACAACCGCCTGCGTCGGCTGAAAGGACGCTTTGCATGACCTTCGTTCGTCCCCGTGCGCGCATTCTCGAGATCTCGACCACGTCGGGCGGCGGGCCGCTGGCGCTCGCCGGCGCCGCCGATGGCTCCTACAACAATTTTGCCTCGTTCATGGCGGTCGGCGATCAGACCTATGTCACGATCGTCGAGCCCGGCGTCGCGTTCTGGAGCGGCGTTGCCACCTACAGCGCGGCCAACCAGCTGACGCTGACCACCGTCGAGGAGACCAAGGGCACCTTCGGTGCCGGCTCTAAGGAAGTCATGGCCTCGCCGCTGGCCTCGACTTCGATGTTCCGCGAGGACATCGCCGGCGCGATCGTCACCGGCGGCACGTCGACGGCATACACGGTCGCCTCCTACCGGAAGTACAACACGCTCGCCGAGCTCGACGGCAACATCATCGCATTCACGCCGCATGTGACCAATGGGCTCGGATCGCCCCATGTCTCGCTCAACGTCGATGGCCTAGGGGCCAAGGCGCTCCGCGCCGAGCCGACGCGAGAGCTCTACGCCGGCGTCCTGATCGCGGGAACGCCGTACACCGCGCGCTATGACGGCACCAACGGAATTTTCTATCTGCACGGGTTCTTCGGCGACCCCTACAACGTCCCGCTCGGGGCCGGCCTCGATTATTGGGGGCCGACCACGCCGAGCAGCGCGTTCGCGTTCCCGACGGGGCAGCCGATTTCCAGGGCGACTTACGCCGGCCTCTTCGCGCTGATCGGGACCACCTATGGCGTCGGTGACGGCTCGACCACGTTCAATCTGCCGGACAAGACGGAGCGCGTCTCGGTGATGAAGGCGAGCGCGCCGAGCCGTCTGACCTCGACCTATTTCGGTGGCAACTCGTCTCAGCTCGGCGCAGTCGGAGGTGCGGAGAGTCACGTGTTGACGACGGCGGAGATGCCATCTCATGGTCATGGTGTTACTGATCCAGGGCACTCCCACTTGTATTTCTCGCCGAACAACAGAGATCAGAAACCAAGTTCTGGCGGTTCGGCTCCGTACATCGATACACAGCAGATCAGCACGTCCGGTGCGACGACAGGCATCAGCATTCAGAACACTGGTGGCGGCGGTGCCCACGCGATCGTCCAGCCCACGATCGTCTGCAACTACATCATGCGAGTGTTTTAGGAAATTGGCTGAAGATGCCCACGGGAATGATGTTTTCGAGAGCTTCGGGAGGGAAAAACAGGAAGTCTCGGTGACCACCCAAACCGAACTTGTAATGCGGTACTTGCTCCGGGTTTGAGCAGGGCAGGTAGCGGTCTCCGAGAAACATGACTCCCGAATATCCTAAGGCTCGAAAGAATTCGAACAGCCGGGCACCTTCTGGAGCGGTTGCCTCAAACTGGACGACCGGGCGAAATTTTCGGATTGTCTGCTCTGCTCCGAGAAAGACGTTTAGCTCGTGACCCTCGACGTCGCACTTGATGAACTTCAGGTTTGAGATGTCGCGGAAGCTGTCGAGTTCTCTGGTCTGGACCGAGATGGTCTCGCCAATCGCTCTCGACAACGACGCGCTTCCGTCTCCGGCTCTCTTCCGCGAAAGTTTTGCGACGCGCTGGTTATTCGAAAGCGCCACGTTCAACGTCGCGACGTTGCTCCATCCGAACCGTCCCCGTCGCGCCTCAATATACTCGATCATCTCGGGTTGCGGATCAAAGGCGAGGACCTTTCCTTCAGATCCGACCGCGCGCGCGAGCCAAAAGGAATAGATGCCCTTGTTGGCACCAACATCGAGAACCGTAGCGCCACGCAATCTGAGGTTCGCAAGCGTCTTGAGTTGAAGGCGTTCTGTTCTGAACCGATAGCGGATGCAGCGCATCAGGAAACGTGCATCTTCATATTGAGTTGCGATCCGCTCTAGGGGCGAGCGGGCGCTTGCAAAACGGGCAATTGCCACCTTGGAAAATCCCCAGCTTTTTAAGTTGTGGGGACCGTATCACTGCAACTGCTCGTCGAACAACCCATCCGGGCTGCATTTCCCCATCTCAACCGAAAGTCTAACCACATGCTCGACCTGCATGGCATTTCGCGTGCCGCGTTCGATCTCGTCGTCGCCGCCGAGGTGACGAGCCAGGCCGCCTATGAGCGCAGATATCGCCGCGTGCTCGAATATCCCGGCGAGCAGAGCGGCCCGACCGGCGGCATCGGTTACGATTTCGGCACGCAGACCCGCGCGCAGATCTCGGCCGACTGGGGCGACAAAGTCGAGCCCGGCATGCTCAAGATCCTGCTCGGCGCCTCAGGCAAGCGCGGCGAGGCGGCGGCGGCCTATTCGCGCGCGACGCGCGGGCAGGTTGACATTCCCTGGGATGTCGCGCTCGACGTCTTCGCCAATCACGACCTGCCGCGCTATCTCGCCATCCTGGAGCGCTACTGTCCCGGCGCCGGCGCCCTCGGTCCGGACTGCAAGGGCGTGCTGTGGTCGATCGCGTTCAACCGCGACGCGGCGGGCTTCATCAAGGCCGGGCCGCGCTACGCCGAGATGCGCGAGATCCGCGCCTGCGTCGCCTCCGGCGATCTTGCCCGTATCCCCGGCCAGATCCGCTCGATGCAGCGGCTGTGGCCGAAAACCTCCGGGCTCTACGCGCGGCGCGAGACCGAGGCGCGGCTGTTCGAAAAGGGTTTGGCCGAGCACCATCCCGACCAGCACGCCCGACTCGAGGTGACGCCGCCGGCGCCGGATCCGGACGTCGTCGTCCAGGTCCAGACCCGGCTGCGCGAGCTGGGCTATTACGACGCCGGCGCGGTCGACGGCCAGCTGGTGCCGAAAGGGCGGACCGAGGCGGCAATCCTGGCGTTTCGGCATGAGCATGATCTGCCGCTCAAGCCCTCGATCGACGACGATCTGCTCGCCGCGATGGCGCGCGCCGAGCCGCGCCAGGTCTCGGAGGTCAGGGCCGGTGCGACGACGCAGGATCTGCGCGAGCAGGGCGTGCAGACCATCGCCATCACCGACCAGGTCAAGGGCTGGGCCGGCAGAATGTTCGGCACCGGCGGCGGCCTCGGCGGCGCCGGCGTGCTGGCCTGGATCACCGACAAGGCCACGGCGGTCTCCGGCGCCAAGGAAGCGGTCGGCGGCCTCGGCCTGACGCCGCAGATGGTCGCCGGTCTGGTCGCGGGCGTCGTCGTGCTCGCGCTCCTCGCCGGCCTCGGCGTGCTGGTCTGGAAGTTCGCCGACAAGATCGAGGCCAAGCGCGTTGCCGACTACCGTGCGGGGAAAAACACGTGAGCGCGATCATCCCCATCATCGTCCGGCTGGCCGGGCTTGTCGGCGTCAAGCTGTCGCCGTTCTGGGCTGGTGCGGTGTTTGCCGCAATCGTTGCGCTGATCCTCGGCGGCAGCGCGATCGGCGCCGGCGTCCATCTCTACAACGCGGGCTATGCGGCCGCGGACGGCGCCTGGCGCGAGAAGGCGCTCGAGGCGCAGCTCGCGGCGATGCGTGCCGACCTCGATGCGGCCAGGCGCGCCGCCGGCGACGAGGCGCTGCGCGCGGCAACAATCCAGCAACAGGCAGAGCAGGAAAGGGCGGGGACCGATGCCTATGTCGAGGATCTCGAGAAACGGACGGCGGCGCTCAGCGCGGGCGGCAAGCCTAACGCTTGCGCTCTCACTTGTGACGATCTGCGCGGGATGCGCATCAAATCCGGCGTCTGCGCCGCTGCACCGGGAGTTGCCGGCAGCCCCGGCGCGCCTGCTCAGTCCCGTGGGCGATCCCTCCGCAAAACTGAGTGACGACGCGCGCGAGCGCATGGCGCGCACGCGCGACGCGCTGAAAGAGGCGAACCGCCGCCTCGAGGCCGGACGCGCCTGGTACGACGGCGTGCGGCAGAGCTACGGCGAGGGGAAATAATGACCGAGGCAGAATCAACCCAAGCCGCGCTGCTCAAGATGGCGCAGACGATCGGCGGCCTCGTCGCCTCGGTCGATACGCTGACGCGGCAGTGGCGCGACCAGGACGAAAAAGCCTCGATCGGCCGCCGCGACATGCATCAAAAGATCGACCGCGTCGTCGACGACTTCCGCACGCTCGAGGGCTTGGTCAAGGCGGCAATCTCCGACATCGCCGACATGAAGCCGATCGTCGATGCCGTTGAGGTCGCCAAATTCAAGGCGGTCGGCGCGCTGACGGCCGGACGCTGGTTCTACTGGCTTGTGTTTGGCAGCGGCGGCGGCGCGGCAGCGTTGTGGATCGCCTCGCATTTTTTCCAGGTGACATTGAAATGAAGCTCGAACCGCAGATCCTGCGCCATCCGCTTGACCAGGCCCTATTCGGCACGGCCGCGATCAAGCTCCTGGTCGCGCTCGCGATCGTCATCGCGCTGCTGTCGCTGTTCGCGGCGATCGCCGAGGCGCGGCGGCAGCGCTCGATCTCGGCCGCAGGCTGGCTTGCCGGCGCCGCGGTCGTGGCGGCGATCGTCGCGGCCGTCCTGGTCGGCAGTGTGACGGCGGCATACGCGTGAATCCTGCAAATCGAAAGGAGACCGAGCTGTGAGCAAATGCCTTTTTGCGTTCCGCGGCCTGATTATCCGGGCTATCTCAACTTCACGCGCGAGGATGATGGGACGGTGTCCGTCCATGTGCGCGGCGATCCCGAGCAATTCGAGGGTGAGTATGTCTGCGGCTATGCCGGCCGCGACACCGGCTTGCCGGGCCGCTGCACGCCCGGCGACGATCGCTGCAACAATTACTGCAACATGGCCCCGGAAAAGGGCGCGATGCAGCCGGCGCCGCTGAGTTGCACGCAGGTCCGGGGCAGCGACACCGTCAAGCTGACGTTATCGGCGGCCGATTTCGAGCGACTGGTGGCGTCCTTTGAGGAAATCGGCAAAGCTTAGAATTCGTCCGCGACTGCCTCCCGGACGAACGCGGGGCCGCGGGGGGCGGCCCTGATCGAGCCCGGCGCGCGATGACCCCGCGCGCCGGGCTTTTTCTGAATCTGACAATTTCATCAATTCGGGCCGGTTTATTCGGCATTTCGGTCGCGGCGGGCTCTGTCGTCATCCTCGCGCACGGCCCGCTCAATCTTGGGGCAATCTTCACGGGACTCTAATCGGTGCCACGGGCGGGGCTTCGGTCGCGTGCCTAGTGGCCTAAACGGAACGTTCTCGCGATTGCCCCAATTTGATTTACTAACGACACGTTATTTTTTTGGCGTGTGAGCAGTATTGACCAGCAATTTTGGTGCTGAAATTGTTCCATTGGTTCCATCACCGCACGGCCCATGGCTTTTATCGGTGATGAGAACGCCAGTTGCGCTCCCGCCCTCTCGAGCAGCGGAGAAGCGACATGCAGCGTCGCCGTTTCAAAGAAAACTCAAGTCTCGAATACCGTCTTGACCAGAAAGCAACGAGCTTGCGCCAGCAAGCCAAGTTGCTCCCACCAGGGAGGCTGCGCGAACAAGTTCTTCGTCAGGCCCGCCAGATGGACGTTGCCTCTCACATGAATGCGTGGCTGACTTCCCCCGGTCTGCGCGCGCCCCAGTGAGGCATGCCGCGGCATCAATTCATGCGGCGACGGAGCCGCTTGATGATCTCTCGCAAGTCGTCCGCGTACTCCGCAATTACGCGTCGGGCCTCTTCCAAGCGTGAAGGCTTTGGCTCCGACAGGTCTTTGCCTGCAGGTGGATCGTCAGGATCGCCCATGGCCCGACGGTTTGACCCGAACCGGATGGGACCATTGAGCTACATCAACAGAACCGACCGGACTCCTAGCCGTCGGCCGGGTCGCATGCGAAGCTCTAACTATATTTTGCGTCTCGGAGGGAAACCCGATGCGCCTTGCTTTGCCCTACCTTGGAATTGGCCTCTGCACGTTCCTCGCGGCGTGGCTGTCCCTTACGCTGATCTACTGACCGAGTAGACTCTCGCCGGGCGTCAGCAGCCGCACATAGGTCCCGCTCTCGTGCAGCTCGAGCCAGCCCTTCTCGACAGCATGACGGATGCCGGCGCCGAACTCGCTGCCCTTGCCGCCGAGCGTGAACAGGAACTGCGCGTTGATCTTCTCGATATGGATGCGGCCGTCCTGGACCGGCTCGACGCTGGCGGCGAGTTGAATGAGCTTACGCGCCGCGGCTTCCGGGTCGGCGTAGGGGCGCGCCTCGACGTGTTTCTTCATGCGGCGCCTGCGCTCAACTTGTCGCGCTCGGTGCGGGCGAGTTCCTGCGCCTTCAGGCGCGCTTCTTCGCTGGTCAACAGATCCGGCCGCAAGTGCCGACCGGGCAGGTCATCCCAATAGAAATAGACGCTCGGCCGGCCATCGGCGAAGCGGACTTCGTAGCTGCCGGTGCCGGGSACGGCTTCRTGYCTTTTGATSGTGATGAGTGGGGACATGCCACGTTCTAGCGGGGGTGGAGGAGAGAGGCCGCCAACTGAGGCGGCCCTCTCTTACAGATTGAAATACAACATAGAGGCTAGGACCGTCGAAAAGACGCCCAACCCTACGATGGCAATTTTCAAAACTAGGTTGGCTGCCAAATGCACCTCCCTCAGTTTGCAAATCACCCAGAATCATACGCCTTACTTCGGCGGCTGCAATCCCGGCGAGGTCAGCCACTCGGTCAAATGTGAGCCCGTTTCGGCTTGGCGCGCTCTGCGGATCATCTCCTCACGGGCCGCCCCAGGTGCAAGCTCTTTGGCTTCCTCACGTAGGCGCTTCGCTTCCTCGGTGAGTCTGATTTCGAGCGGGGACGTTTGGATAAGCCGGCGGCGCGATCCCATGGCCTTTCTCCCCATGACGATTGAACCGGCGATTCAACGGCAAATCCTCGAAGCGGGTTCCCCCGCAAATTGAGGCCTTCCGATTATGAATACGTTCGTGTTCACGACATGTTCATGCGCCCAACCTTGCTTCATAGCAAAAACGCCGCCCGCTTAATGTATCGCGGACGGCGGCTTACCAGCCCCGGGAGGGTGAGCAAAACCCCGGCGGCGGCACAAATTGCATACCCACATCGTGGAGTCTGAGCAAAATTGCTCACTCTCCAAAGACCCCGCGCCAACCGAGGCAGCCGTTCTGTTTTTTGACCAGATAGTCATCCAACGAAATCCTGCTGCCTCCCAAGCGCTTGGCCATTTCGCAGGCCAGCGTGCTTTTGCCAACACCATCCATTCCATCAAAGCCGATGCAAATGCCGCGTCCGTTGCTTGGTAGGAGGGCATTAATTCGGGCGGGCAGTTCTTCCTGTAACGTCAGTGTCTCGTAGCTCGTCATCGCTTGCCGACCACCCGTCCGAGGGGCGCTTTTCATTACCGCCGCTGGTCGTCAGCGTGATCTCGGCGGACGGACGTGGTTGGAGCAGCAAAACTGACGCTTTCCGTGAGACAATTTTGTCAGAATTATTGCTTCACTCGGGTGCGAGCCGACCCGACATGGATAAAGTGCAATTGTTCGGCCCGCTCATCGAATTCCAGAGTTCGCAGGACCGCGATGGCGGCCTGCACGCCGTTGTGGGCCTCGACCTCGCTGGTGACAGCCCGTGATGTGTCCTCATGCCACGTCTTGCCCGGCGTGCAGAAGCACACGTTGACCTCGTATTTCGGCATTCCGAACGCTCCATCGATTCGCTCGCGCTGCGGGCCGGATTCCAAGCGTACAACAGCTAAGGGTTGCGCGGGAAGAAGGGCTGGCTTGCCCACCCGATTGAATGCGGGATGCTGGCGATTTTTAAACCTTGAGCCAATTTGAAATGACTTGGCTCGCCGTCGCGCCCGGACCAAGGACAATCCCTTTTTTGCGGCATATGCCACTGCTCAGCTCAAAGGAGTGGCTCACCCACTTTGCGCGCCGCGGCTTCCGGGTCGGCGTATCCATTCTGTCTGCGATACTCCTGATCCATGGTGCTATTGATGAGCGTCAATTCCACTTTGGCACCCCGAATTCCCTGGCCGTAGCCCGACCGGCATGCGAAGCTGATTCATATTTGATGCGTTTCGGAGGGAAGCCCGATGCGCCTTGCATTGCCTTATCTTGGAATTTGTCTCTGCGCGTCTCTCGCGGCGTGGTTGTCGTTCACGCTGATCTATTGACGGAGCAGATCCTCGCCCGGCGTCAGCAGCCGCACATAGGTCCCGCTTTCGTGCAGCTCGAGCCAGCCTTGCTCGATCGCGTATCGGATGCCGGCGCCGAACTCGCTGCCCTTGCCGCCGAGCGTGAACAGGAACGGCGCGTTGATCTTCTCGATGTGGATGCGGCCGTCCTGGACCGGCTCGACGCTGGCGGCGAGTTGAATGAGCTTGCGCGCCGCGGCTTCCGGGTCGGCGTAGGGGCGCGCCTCGACGTGCTTCTTCATGCGGTGCCTGCGCTCAACTTGTCGCGCTCGGTGCGGGCGAGCTCCTGCGCCTTGAGGCGCGCTTCTTCGCTGCTCAACAGATCCGGCCGCAAGCGCCGACCGGGCAGGTCATCCCAATAAAAATAGACGCTCGGCCGGCCATCGGCGAAGCGGACTTCATAGCTGCCCGTGCCGGGAACGGCTTCGTGCCGTTTGATCGCGATGAGCGGGGTCATGTCACGTTCTAGTGGTGGAGAGAGGCCGCCAACGGAGGCGGCCCTCTCTTACAGATTGAAGTACAACATGGAGGCTAGGACCGTCGAAAAGACGCCCAACCCTATGATGGCAATTTTCAAAACTAGGTTGGCTGCCAAGCGCACCTCCCTCAGTTTGCAAATCACCCAGAATCATACGCCTTACTTCGGCGGCTGCAATCCCGGTGAGGTCAGCCACTCAGTTAAGTGCGCGCCGACTTCGTCTTGGCGAGCTTTTCGCAACAAAGCTTCTCGCTGAGTCCCTGGCGGCAGTGTCTTGGCTAGTTCACGTAGGCTTTTCGCTTCTTCGGCAAGGCGCTCTTCAAGAGGGGAAGTTTGGCTAAACCTACGGCGCGATCCCATGGCCTTTCTCCATGACGATTGAAC
>NZ_JBFULU010000032.1:0-88484 GCF_054049735.1 Bradyrhizobium sp. P5_C12 | reverse complement strand
GTCCTACCGCTTCATGGTGCTGGAGCAGCTCGCCGAGATCGGCATCGAGGCCGACGTGATCCTCGAGCCGATGCGGCGCGACTCCGGACCTGCGATCGCCGCCGGCGCCGTGTTCGCGCAGAACCGCGCCGCTGAGGCGATCGTGCTGGCGCTCGCCGCCGACCAYGTGGTGCAGGACAAGGCCGCCTTCGTCGCCGCGTGCCGCGARGGYCTTGCCGCCGCGGGCACCGGGCGCATCGTCACCTTCGGCGTCAAGCCGGAGCGGGCGGCGACCGAATACGGCTATATCAGCCCGGGCGAGGTGATCTCGGGCGAGGTGCACGCGGTCGCGCGCTTCGTCGAGAAGCCGGATGCCGTGAAGGCCGCCGACTACGTCAATTCCGGCTATCTCTGGAACAGCGGCAACTTCATGTTCCCGGCCGCCCTGCTGCTCGACGAATACCGCAAGGTCGATGCTGCGAGCGTGGAGGCGGTCTCCAATGCGGTCASCAAYGCCGGCCGCGATCTCGGCTTCGTGACGCTGGAGCCGGAGGCGTTCGGYGCRGYGAAGGCGATCTCGATCGACTACGCGGTGATGGAGAAGACGTCGCGCGCCGCCGTGGTGCCGGTGTCCTGCGGCTGGTCCGACGTCGGCTCCTGGCACGCGGTGTGGGAATTGTCGGAGAAGGACGCGSAGGGCAATGCCGCGCACGGCACGGCSGTGTTCGAGGAYTCCCGCAATTGCAACGTCACCACCGATGCCGCGCTGGTCGCGCTCGAAGGCGTCGACGACCTCGTCGTGGTTGCGACGGCSGACGCGGTGCTGGTCTCGCGCCAGAAGGATGCCAACGGCCTGAAGCGCCTGGTGACCAGGCTCAAGGCGGTCGCSCCGAAGGTCACCGAGGAGCATCTCAAGGTGCATCGGCCCTGGGGCAGCTACCAGTCGGTCGACAATGGCGAGCGCCACCAGGTCAAGCGCATCGTGGTCAAGCCGGGCGGGCGGCTGTCGCTGCAGAAGCACCATCACCGCGCCGAGCACTGGATCGTGGTCCGCGGCGCCGCCCGCGTCACSGTCAACGAGACCGTGAAGACGGTGCACGAGAACGAGTCGATCTACATCCCGATGGGCGCGGTGCACCGGATGGAGAACCCCGGCAAGATCATGCTGGAACTCATCGAGGTCCAGACCGGCAGCTATCTCGGGGAAGACGACATCATCCGGATTGAAGACGACTATCAAAGGTCGTAACCAGCGAGCTCCGAATCACGTCATCCGGGCCGAAACAGCGGTCTCTTTCAGGGGCTTAAGGCCCGGGGACGTGTAATTGTTTGAATCAAATCGTGTCCGGAGCGCTAGCCGGGCATTCGCCACAAATGTGGCGCCCGTGCTAGAAGCGGCCCGGGGTTTTGCGTTGAATCGGGGTTCGATCAGATGAGTTCCAAAGGGTCTCAGCCGGCAAAGGCCGGCTTGCGCGTCGGCGTCGTCGGTGCCGGCGTGATGGGCAGCAACCACGCGCGCGTGCTCGCGGGCTTGCCCGGCGTCAGCCTGGTTGGTGTGGTCGATCCGTCGCCGGCGCACCTCGCGCGCACCACCGAGCTTGCCAACTGCCAGGGTTTCGAGACGCTCGACCAGCTCCTCGCCGAAGGCGTCGATGCCGTCACCATCGCGGCGCCGACCCATCTGCATCACGAGGTCGCGCTCGCCTGCATCGCCAGGAACATCCACGTGCTGGTCGAGAAGCCGATCGCGTCCACGGTCGCGGAAGGGCGCGAGATCGTCGCCGCCGCGCAAAAGGCCGGCGTGACGCTGATGGTCGGCCATGTCGAGCGCTTCAATCCGGCGGTCGCCGCGGTCAAGCAGGCGATCGCCGGCGAGGACATCCTCTCGATCGCGATCACGCGCGTCGGCCCGTTCCCGCCGCGCATGTCCAATGTCGGCGTCGTCATCGACCTCGCCGTGCACGACATCGATTTGATCCGCTGGTTCACCGAATCCGACATCGTCGAGGTGCAGCCGCAATTGTCGAGCGCGGTCGCCGAGCGCGAGGACATCGCGCTGCTGCAGTTCCGCACGGCTAGCGGCGTGCTCGCCCACATCAACACCAACTGGCTGACGCCGTTCAAGGCGCGCAGCGTCACGGTCGCGACCCGCGGCAAATACGTGATGGGTGATCTCCTGACGCGCCAGGTCACCGAATGTTTCGGCTTCAAGCCGGATGGCAGCTATTCGATGCGGCATCTGCCGGTCGGCCACGACGAGCCGCTGCGCGCCGAGCTGATCGCATTCCTCAGGGCTGTCCGCCACGGCGAGATTCCGGCGGTGACCGGCGACGAGGGTGTTGCCAGCCTCGAGATCGCGACGCAGTGCCTGGAAACGCCGTCGCGGCCGGCGGCCACATCGCAGGCCCTCAAGGGGCCGCGCCGCGTCGCCGGCTGACCCCGTTTCCATGTCGACCGCTCAAACCTCGCAAGACAATCAGCAAGGCGCCATGAACCAGCATCTGCGTTCCGATCCCATTCCCTTCATCGATGTCGGCTCGCAGCGCCGCCGGCTCGGCGCCTCGCTCGATGCGGCCGTCAAGCGCGTGCTCGACCATTGCCAGTTCGTCAACGGCCCTGAAGTCGCCGAGCTCGAGAAGCAGCTCGCGGCCTATAGCGGTGCCAAGCACGTCATCGGCTGCGCCAGCGGCACCGACGCCATCCTGATGGTGATGATGGCGAAGAATGTCGGGCCCGGCGATGCCGTGCTGTGTCCGTCGTTCACCTTCATCGCAACCGCCTCGCCGGTGGCGCGGACCGGCGCGACGCCGGTCTATGTCGACGTGGATGAGGCGACCTTCAACATGAGCCCGGAGTCGCTCAAGCGCGGCATCGCGGCTGCTCGCAAGGCCGGCCTGAAGCCGGTCGCGGTCATTCCGGTCGATTTGTTCGGCCAGCCCGCCGATCACGATGCCATCGCCGAGATCGCCAAGGCGGAAGGCCTGTTCGTGCTCGATGACGCCGCCCAGGGTTTTGGCGCGAGCTACAAGGGCCGCAAGCTCGGCACCTTCGGGCTCGCCACCGCCACCAGCTTCTTCCCGGCAAAGCCGCTCGGCTGCTTCGGCGACGGCGGCGCGATCTTCACCGACGACGACGAGCTCGCCGCCACGCTGCGCAGCATCCGCGTGCACGGCCAGGGCGTCGACAAATACGACAACGTCCGCCTCGGCCTGACCGGCCGGCTCGACACCATGCAGGCCGCGATCCTGATCGAGAAGCTGACAATTTTTGACGACGAGATCGCCGCCCGCAACAGGGTCGCGGAGCGCTACGCGCGCGGCCTGTCGAATGTCGTCACGGTGCCGCGCCTCGCGCCCGGCAATACCTCGGTCTGGGCGCAGTACACCATCCGCCTGCCGAAGGGGACCGATCGCGACGGCTTTGCCGCCGCACTGAAGGCCCAGGGCGTGCCGACCGCGATCTATTACGGCAAGTCGATGCATCAGCAGACCGCCTACAAGCAGTATCCGGTCGCCGACGGCGGCCTGCCGGGCTGCGAGAGCCTGTCGCAGGACGTCATCAGCCTGCCGATGCACGCCTATCTGACCGAAGCCGACCAGGAGCGAATCATCGCGGCCGTCCGCGGCGCGATTTCGGGCTGATTTTCGTCGCTGCTGGTTGGCTTAACCTCTCCCGCTTGCGGGAGAGGTCGGCGCGTAGCGCCGGGTGAGGGTTCTCTCCTCTGGGGGAGTCTTCTTTGTTGAGACACCCTCTCCCCGACCCTCCCCCGCAAGCGGGGGAGGGGGCACATCTCCACCTCGGCTAGCATCTAGACCTAATCTCGCCATGCTCTAAAACAGACGCATGCTCGGACGTATCTTCACGGTCGGTGGTTACACGCTGCTCTCGCGGCTGACGGGATTTGCCCGCGACATCATGCTCGCGGCGATCCTCGGCGCCGGGCCCGTGGCCGACGCCTTTTTCGTGGCGCTGCGGCTGCCCAATCATTTCCGTGCGATCTTTGCCGAGGGCGCCTTCAACGCCGCCTGGGTGCCGGCTTATGCCCATGTCCATGGCGAGAAGGGCGAGGCGTCCGCGCGACTGTTCGCCGACCGCATCTTTACGCTGCTGCTGGCCTCGCAAATCGTGCTGCTGATCGTCGCCTGGTTGTTCATGCCGCAGGCCATGAGCATTTTGGCGCCCGGCTTCAGCGAGGATGCCGAACAGCGACATCTCGCAATCGAGCTGACCCGGATCACCTTTCCCTATCTGCTGCTGATCACGCTGGTGACGCTCTATGGCGGCATGCTCAACGTGATGCAGCGCTTTGCCAGCGCCGCCGCCGCGTCGATCTTTCTCAACGTCGCGATGATGATGACGCTGGCGCTCGCTGCCTGGTTTCCGACCGCGGGCCACGCCGCGGCCTGGGGCGTCCTGATCTCGGGCTTCCTGCAATATTTCCTGCTCGCGGGTGATCTCGCGCGCCATGGCGGCCTACCGCGTTTTGCACCGCTCAAGCTCGACGAAGACGTCCGCGGTTTCTTCAAGGCGCTGGGGCCGGCGACGCTGGGCTCGATGGGCACGCAGGTCGCGCTGTTTGCCGACACCATCATCGCCACCTTCCTGCCCGCGGGCGCGCTGTCGGCGCTCTATTATGCCGACCGCCTCAACCAGCTGCCGATCGGCGTCATCGGCATCGCCATCGGCACGGTGCTGCTGCCGGAGATGTCGCGGCGGATCACCGCCAACGACCACGACGGCGCCATGAAGGCGCAGCGCCGCGCCTTCGACTTCACGCTGCTGTTCTCGATCCCGTTCGTGGCGGCCTTCCTCACCGTGCCCGACGCGATCATGCGCGCGCTGTTCGCCCGCGGCGCATTCTCGAAGGCCGATGCGGCCGCCGCCGGCGCCACGCTCGCCGCCTATGCGATCGGGCTGATTCCCTTCGTGCTGATCCGCAGCGCGGTCGCGACCTTCTATGCGCGCAAGGACACCGCGACGCCGGTGCGCGCCTCGCTGACCGGCATCGCGGTCAATGTCGCGCTGAAACTCGCCTTGATGGGGTCGCTGGCCCAGATCGGCCTCGCGCTCGCGACCGCCGTCGGCGTCTGGACCAATCTCTTGCTGGTGCTGTTCTTCGCGGTGCGGCGAGGCTTTCTCGAATTCGACCGCGCCTTCGTGCAATCGCTCGCCAAATTCGTTCTGACCGGCCTGATCCTCGCCGCCGGCCTGTGGCTGACCGCGCATTTTGGCGCGGTCTATTTCTCGACCATGCCGCATTTCCGGGACGAAATGACGCTGGCGCTGCTGATGATCTGCGGCACATTCATCTACGCCTTCTGCATCCTCGTCCTGTTCGGCCGCGGCTGGCTGTTCACGCTGGTGCGCGGTTAGGCGTGTATCAATAGGCTGGTTATCCCGCTCTGCCTACGAAAGCGGACCTGTAGCGAACGAGAGTGCGCGCAGAGCTTTATTCGAAAGTACGTTTCTCGTTCGTTGTGCTCACGTAGATGTCGCCGGAAATCATATGGCCAATTCCGCGAAGATCGTCGGGACTGCCGACATACTGCTGGCCCGCAAGTTGTGCGCCGCTGGAGACGTCCCAGAGCCGAAACTCGACTTTGATGCGGTCATCGGGTTGACGGGTGATGCGGCCGGCGATCAGTGCCTGTGTGCTGGTTCTACGCCAATCGGAAAATTCAGGCGGCACGTCGATATTCACGTTCTTTTTGGAGAACGCCACCTGATCTACTAACTCGAACGGGCCGGCTTGCTTGAGGTCGGAAGCAATGGTCTGCGAGAGTGATTTGGCTAGTTCAGTCTCCGAAGGGCCGGCAGCGACGAAGTCAGGCAACGCTATCCGCACCGGCTGAACAAATCGAATAACGGGACGCTTAAGGAAAGGGTCGGCGCCCGCTGGTGCGCTGATCGCAATGGCCATGGYGGCAGCGATTATTCCAAAGCGCATCACAATGCCCTCAGAAGACAATCCCGGGAGTAGAGGTAAGCATTCGGGCAGAATTTAGTGCACGTCCGCGTAGGCCCGCATAGTGCCGCCGCAATGGGTTCGCCTCCAGGATGCAAGTGGCCTCCGCACATCCCTTGATTTTGCGCGATCGCTGTGGTAAAGACGTCCCATGATGAAATCGTCGTGCAACGTCAACTTCTCGCACATGACCCGCTTCGGCTGGGCCGTGGAAGGAGTCGTGCGCTAGGAATTCGACGACGACATCTTTTCACCATGGCCCCGCCGGCATCGGACGGGGCTTTTTCTTTGGCCACGCTCCCTGCCGGCACAAAAAAGCAGGAGCATCCGATGCCACCCCAACAGACGAACATCGCAGGGGGCGATGCCGCGAGGCTCCGCCTCGACCTCTCCATCGTCTTAAGCCTGATCAAGCGAAATTGGCGTGCGTTTCAGCAGCGGCGCCACGGCCAACGAGTCACGTTGCAGGACCTGAGTGACAGGGAGCTGATGGATATCGGCTTGACGCGTGGCGAGATCGACTACTTCACGCCCGAACGCGCAATAGACAGGCTTAGAGATGGCGCGACGGGCCTGTGGGGCCGTGGTGTGATGTAACGGACCATAAATCTCTGCCTACGCGATCCCGCGCCATTACAATAGAAAGGTGGCGATCATGACGTCACAGGTTGCTATTGCTCAGGCGGACGTAGAAGTCCGGCGATTGACTGTCGATGATCTGGATCTCCTTCGCGAAATTCGCGCGGAGGCGCTTCAGAAGTACCCTCAAACGTTCGGTTCTCCTGAAGAGGACGAAGGGGGTGAAGCGATGCTGATGGCTTATTGCCATTGGCTCAGCGGCACTATTCTCGGCGCGTTTGAATCCGGGAGCTTGATCGGCGTCGCGGGCTTCTATGTCTCACCCGACAAGAGATCGCAGCACCGGGGACAAATCTTCACGGTCTATGTAAGAGAAAATCATCAAGGAAAAGGTGTCGGAGATCGGCTCGTCAAAGAGATTCTTGCCCATGCCCAGGCACGTGTCGAACAGGTGCATCTTGCCGTCTTGTCGACAGCAAGCGCTGCAATCAAGACCTACAAGCGAAATGGGTTCGAAGTCTACGGCACCGATCCTAGTGCTATCCGCATAGGTGATATCACGTACGACCAGTATCTTATGATAAAGAAATTCATCCGCTGAATTCGATTTGGCATGGCCTGGTTTGGCCGGAAACCGAGCGCAGCGACGGAGCGCCGAATCATCGGGCCCACGGGAAATGAGCGTACTTCAGCCTTTCCAAGCAAATTCCGGTGACCGCCGAGCGTTGCTTTTCCCGGCCTGCGATCACTGTGCTTGGCTAAAGCCGTTTGCGTTGCCACTTGTTCCACGGCAATATGCCGGCAAAACAACCATGAGGACGGGACGAGAAAATGGCAGCTCCCATCAAGTTCGGCGTTGGCCAAAGCGTGCTGCGCAAGGAGGATGACGCGCTCATCCGCGGCAAGGGCCGCTATACCGACGATTATGCGCCGCAGGCCGTGCTTCGCTGCCTGATGCTGCGCTCGCCGCACGCGCATGCCAAATACACCATCGATGCGGGCCGCGCCCGCACGCTGCCCGGCGTCGCGCTGATTCTGACCGCGGACGATGTTGCGGATCTCGGCAATCTGCCCTGCCTGTTCAATCTCGAGACCGATCCATTCACCGGCCCGCCTTACCCGATCCTGGCCAAGGACGAGGTGCGCCATGTCGGCGATTCCATCGCCTTCGTGGTCGCCGAGACCATCGACCAGGCCCGCGACGCGATCGAGGCCATCGAGGTCAAGTGGAGCCCGCTGCCGGCGGTGACCGGCGTCGTCAACGCGGTGAAGAAGGGTGCGCCGCAGGTCTGGCCGGACAAGGCCGGCAATGTGCTGTTCGACGTTTCGATCGGTGACAAGACAGCGACCGAAGCCGCGTTTGCGAAAGCGCATGCGGTCGCCGAAATCTCCATCGTCAATCCGCGCGTGGTCGCGAGCTTCATGGAGACGCGCGCCGCCGTCTGTGAATACGACGCCAAGGCCGATTATCTGACGCTGACCGTCGGCAGCCAGGGCAGCCACCGCCTGCGCGACATCCTCTGCCAGAACGTGCTCAATATCCCGACCGAGAAGATGCGGGTGATCTGCCCCGATGTCGGCGGCGGTTTCGGCACAAAGCTGTTTCCGTATCGGGAATACGCCCTGATGGCGGTCGCCGCGCGCAAGCTGAAGAAGGCCGTGAAATGGGCGGCCGATCGCTCCGAGCACTTCATGGGCGATGCGCAGGGCCGCGACAATGTGACCACCGCGAAGATGGCGCTTGCCGAGGACGGCAAGTTCATCGCCATGGATTGCGACCTGATGGGCGACATGGGCGCCTATCTGTCGACCTTCGGGCCCTACATTCCGCATGGCGGCGCCGGCATGCTGCCGGGCCTCTACGACATCCAGGCCTTCCACTGCCGGGTGCGCACCATCTTCACCCACAGCGTGCCGGTGGATGCCTATCGCGGCGCGGGCCGCCCCGAGGCGGCCTATGTCATCGAGCGCCTGGTCGATGCCTGCGCCCGCAAGCTCGGCATGACGCCCGACGCGATCCGCCGCAAGAACTTCATCCAGCCGAAGGCGCTGCCGTACAAGACCGCCACCGGCAAGGTCTACGATTCCGGCGATTTCGCCGCGCATCTGAAGCGCGCGATGGAGATCGGCGAATGGAAGGAGTTTTCCAAGCGCGCCAAGCTCGCCAAGAAGCAGGGCCTGATCCGCGGCATCGGCCTGGCGAGCTATGTCGAGATCTGCGGCGTGATGGGGGAAGAAACCGCCAATGTGCGGCTCGACCCCAATGGCGACGTCACCGTCCTGATCGGCACCCAATCGAGCGGGCAGGGCCACCAGACCGCCTACGCGCAGATCGTCGCCGAACAGTTCGGCTTGCCGCCGGAGCGCGTGCACGTCCGCCAGGGCGACACCGCCGAGATCGCGACCGGCCTCGGCACCGGCGGCTCGGCCTCGATTCCCACCGGAGGCGTCTGCGTCGAGCGCGCCTCGGGCGAGCTCGGCAACAAGCTGAAGGAATTCGCCGCGCAGGCACTGGAAGCGAGCATCGGCGACCTTGAAATCACCGACGGCGTGATCCGTATCGCCGGCACCGACCGCTCGATCTCGTTTGCCGATCTGGCCAAGCGGCCCGGCGCCGATCCATCGAAGCTGAACGGCAGCGCGACCTTTGCCAGCGCCGACGGCACCTATCCCAACGGCACTCATCTGGCGGAGGTCGAGATCGATCCGGCCACCGGCATCATCAAGATCGTCAACTATGTGATCGTCGACGATTTCGGCAAGACGCTCAATCCGCTGCTGCTGGCCGGGCAGGTGCATGGCGGCGCCATGCAGGGCATCGGCCAGGCACTAATGGAGCAGGTGATCTACGGCGCCGGCGACGGCCAGCTCATCACCGCCACCTACATGGACTATGCGCTGCCGCGGGCGGCCGACGGGCCGTCCTTCGTGTTCGAGACCGCCAACGTTCCCTGCAAGACCAATCCGCTGGGGGTAAAGGGGGCGGGCGAGGCCGGCGCGATCGGCTCCTGCCCGGCCATCGTCAACGCCATCGTCGACGGGCTCTGGCGCGAATACAAGATCGACCACATCGACATGCCGGCGACGCCCGAGCGGGTGTGGATCGCCATCAACGAGCACCATCGCCGCCACAGCCTCTAGGCCATGATCTCCGCGCGCGGGAATAAACGCCCGCCGCGGGGTTCTAGTCAGCGGTGGGCCATGCCTCCCGCAAGGCGCGGCCTCCTCCCCAAACCGTCTGCGAGCCCGGAGAAAAACACCTATGAAACGGACGATGATTGTCGTGAGCACCCTGCTGCTGGGTGCGGGCGCCGTGATGGCGCAGCAGGAGCTTGCCGTTCAGCAGGACAATCTGATGCGCTCGATCGCCAAGAACCAGTATGGCGTCATCCAGAAGATGACGAAGGGCGAGATCCCCTTCGACCAGAAGGCCGCCGATCAGGCCATCGCCAACATCGAAGCCGACGTCGCCAAGATCGCAAAAACCTTCGAGGTCAATCCCAAGCAGGACGTGGTGAACGCCACCTACGGCGCGTCACCAAAGGTCTGGCAGAACAAGGCCGATTTCGACGCCAAGATCCCGCCGGTGCAGAAGGCGATCGCCGACGTCAAGGGCAAGATCACCGATCTGGCGAGCCTCAAGGCCGCCTACACCAGCATCAACGACCGCTGCACCGACTGCCACGAGACGTATCGGGTCAAGCTGAAGTAGCGCCCGACATTTTCCCACGCTCGACCTCGTAGCCCGGATGGAGCGCAGCGAAATCCGGGAAGCGTGCGCGAGCCGTTAGGTCTGCCCCGGATTGCGCTGCGCTCCATCCGGGCTACGGGACTCATGACCAGCCGCAGAGTCGGCGCGCGCAGCGCGGCAGAAAATTCTGTTCGCAAGGCCTGACGGATCGCTGTCGGAGTGGTTATCTTCGCTCAAGCCGCGGCGGCGTTGATTCGACCTGCTGGATGCCGGCGCATCTCGCTCCTGACCGCCTCACTCCACGGAGTTCCAACGCGCGGCGAGGATCTGAATCAAGACAGCGAGGCAGGCCATGGTCAAACCGTTTCCGTCGAAGACCCACATTGGCAACCATATGCTGCATCCCGAAACGCTGATGCTGACCTATGGCTATGATCCGCAGCTGTCGGAAGGCGCCATCAAGCCGCCGGTCTTCCTGACCTCGACGTTCGTGTTCAAGACGGCCGATGACGGGCAGGACTTCTTCGATTTCGTCGCCGGCCGGCGCGAGCCGCCGGAAGGCATGGGCGCGGGCCTGGTCTATTCGCGCTTCAACCACCCCAACAGCGAAATCGTCGAGGACAGGCTCGCCGTCTATGAGCGCACCGAGAGCTGTGCGCTGTTCTCATCCGGCATGGCGGCCATCGCGACGACGATCCTCGCTTTCATCCGCCCCGGCGACGTCATTCTGCACTCCCAACCGCTCTATGGCGGGACCGAAACCCTGCTGACGAACACGCTCTCGCGTCTCTCGGTCGGCGCCGTCGGCTTCGCCGACGGGATCGACGAGGCGGCGGTGAAGCAGGCTTCGGAGGAGGCCATGCGCAAGGGCCGGGTTGCGATGATCCTGATCGAAACCCCGGCCAATCCGACCAACGGCCTGGTCGACATCGCGATGATCCGCAGCATCGCCGACGCGATCGGAAAGGCCCAGGGACACACGCCGATCATCGCCTGCGACAATACGCTGCTCGGGCCGGTGTTTCAGCGGCCGATCGAGCATGGCGCGGACCTCTCGCTGTACTCGCTGACCAAATATGTCGGCGGCCATTCCGACCTGATCGCGGGCGCGGCGCTCGGCACCAAGGCGATCATGAAGGGCATCAAGGCGCTGCGGGGCGCCATCGGCACCCAGCTCGATCCGCATTCCTGCTGGATGATCAACCGGTCGCTGGAGACGCTGAGCCTCCGCATGGAGAAAGCCGATAACAATGCGCGCCTCGTGGCCGATTTCCTGCGCGATCACGCCAAGGTGGCGAAGGTCCACTATCTCGGCCATCACGAAGGCGCCTCGCCGGCCGGACGCGTGTTCGCGAGGCAATGCGTCGGCGCGGGGTCGACGTTCTCGTTCGACATCGCCGGCGGCAAGGCGGCCGCGGTCAAATTCCTCAATGCGCTGCAAATCTTCAAGCTCGCGGTGAGCCTCGGCGGAACCGAGTCGCTTGCCAGCCTGCCGGCGACGATGACCCATTCCGGCGTTCCGGCCGACATCCGCCAAAAAATCGGCGTTCTGGATTCCACGATCCGGCTGTCGATCGGCATCGAAAACCCGTCGGACCTGATCGCGGACCTGACCTACGCGCTGAGCGGGGCCTAGCGGGGGCGGATGTGAGCATGTGGCAGGGACATCATGCCGACGCCGCTGAGGTCAAAGCGGATTGGACGCGCGACATGCCGACATGATTGCCGCGGCGGCCTCGTTGCTCTGGGCGCCCGAGAGCTGCCGCACGAGGCAGACGTAATAGCCCTTGCTCGATGCGTTCAACAGGGAATCGCCATTGACCACGAGCCAGTTGCAGGCCGAACGGATGTACTGGACGGCAAGCGCCGATCTCGTATCGCGGATTGCGGACAGCTCGCATTGCGCCTGCTTTTCCATGTCGGTTTGCGCGACGGCCGATCCGGAGAATGAAAGAACCGCTGCGGCAACGACAACGCCGGTGAGAACTTGCAATAGCGCGCGAGCGCGTCGCTTGATCCTGACGTCATTGGGATGATCGAGAACGCTGGAAACGAGCCTCACGGGGCACCCTGGAGATCGGCGAAGCCGTCGATTGCGGCTCAGCTTGAGCAGTGCACCAAGTCTATGGCCGAAATCTCGACGCTGGCAAGGCGCGAGCCGGCAATCCATCGCTCGCGAAACCTCGCTGTATTTTGCCGCTTGTCCGTCGGCAATGTGGATGCTTCCGGAATCGAAAAGGCCGGACGCTCCCTCCTGCGCCCGGCCTTCGCCGACGAAGTCGCTATAGAGCCTACTTCGTCACCTGACCGCGGATCTCGCCGCCCGGGTTGGCCGCGGTGTGAATGTTGACGTAGAGCTTGCCGGCCAGGAGATCGGCGGCCTGCGCGTCGGTGAGCGTCGCCGAGCCCTCGACCGGGCTGCTGGCTGCGCCGGGGATCGGGACCGCGACACCGGCGTTCTTGCCGGCCTCGGCAGGGCCGTGGAAATGGGCGGCGGTGGCGGGACCGGAGAGGCCCGAATAGGTGACCTTCCAGGAAAGCTTCTTGGTGGCGGCGTCATAGTTGAGATCGGCCGTTCCGGTGCCGCTGGTGGTGGTGGCAGGCACCTCGGACTTGCCGTCCAGCACAGCCTTCAGTTTCTCCGCACTTGCCGAGCCTGCGAACGCGACGGCGGCTCCGAATGCCAGCGTGGCAAAAAGGGCTTTGTTCATGGGTCTCTCCCTGTTGACATCTGATTGCTGTCGACTAGCAAACAGTGCGCTTCCGAGTTTATTCCCGCATTCCGATCACACCATCTAAATTATTCGTGGCTGGAGCGGGTACGGGATGATCCGTAAGTTCGCCCGAGCTCGATGGAACGCCTCAATGTTGCGACGAACAATTCTTGCCGCTCTGCTTGTCGCTGTCGCGGCCCTTGGCGTCTATTGGTGGCTGACGGCACCGGCTGCGTTCGCCGTGCCGCTGCCGCCCCGTGCGCCTGATCTCGCCAACGGACAGGAAATCTTCAACGTCGGCGGCTGCTCGTCCTGCCATGCCGTGCCCAACCAGCCCGATCGCCTTCGGCTCGGCGGTGGCCTGCCGCTCGGCTCGCCATTCGGCACGTTCTACGCGCCCAATATTTCTTCCGATGCCGCCGACGGCATCGGGCGCTGGAGCGAGGCGGATTTCGTCAATGCCGTGCTGAACGGTGTTTCGCCGCAGGAGACGCATTACTTCCCGGCGTTTCCCTACACCTCATACCATCTTGCGAAGGTCGACGACGTTCGCGATCTCTTCGCCTATCTGAAGACGCTGCCCGCGGTCGCGGGCAAGGTGCGCGATCATGACGTCCCCTTTCCCTTCAACATTCGCCGCAATGTCGGCATCTGGAAATTGCTGTTCATGAACACCAGCCCGTTCGTGCCGGATGCGACGCGCTCGGCGCAATGGAATCGCGGCGCCTATCTCGTCAACGGCTTCGGTCATTGCGCCGAATGCCACAGCCCGCGCAATTTTCTCGGCGGCATCATCACGGCGCAGCGGTTTGCCGGCGGCCCCAATCCCGAAGGCGAGGGCTGGGTGCCGAACATCACGCAAAAGGGCATCGGCACGTGGAGCGAGAAGGACATCGCCGATTTCCTCGAAACCGGCGACATGCCCGAAGGCGACAGCGCGTCCGGCGCGATGCGGCCGGTGATCAAGAATCTGGCGCGGTTGACGGCTGAGGATCGCGCCGCGATGGCGGCCTACCTGAAGTCGCTGCCGCCGGTCGATGGGCCGCCGCCGCCCAAGCGCGTCAAATCGGAGTAGCTAGCTCGCGCCGAACGCCTTGAAGGTGATGATGGTGAGGGTGTCCTGGATGCCGGGCAGCACCTGCACCTTCTCGTTGATGAAGTGGCCGATGTCGGTGTCCTTGTCGACGTAGAACTTCACCAGCAGGTCGTAATGGCCGGCCGTGGAGTAGATCTCGGAGGCGATCTCGGCTTCGGCGAGCGCGTTGGCGACCGTGTAGGACTGGCCGAGCTTGCATTTGATCTGGACGAAAAAGGGAACCATTGCAGTCACTCCGAAGGCATAATCTGCGGCTAATAGGCCAAAACCGGCTGGATTTAGCAAGCAAACTTGCCGGCTGCCGGGATAAGCCGCCCTGCGCGCTGCCTTACGACGTCGCCACCGCAGCGGCAAATGCGTCCCTGAGCCGCTGCGCGAGCTCGGCCTTGCGATAGGGCTTGGTCAGGACGATCGCTTGCGCATGCGCGCGACCCTGCTCGACCAGGGTCTCCAGCGCGTAGCCCGAGGTGAACAGGACCGGCAGGCCGGGGCGAAGCCGCCGGGCATGGTCGGCGAGCTCCCAGCCGCTCATGCCGCCCGGCATCACGATGTCGGTGAACAGCATGTCGATGTTGGGATCGGTGCGTAGCCGCTGCATGGCCTCCTTGCCGTTGACGGCGGCGACGACGCGATAGCCGAGTGCCTCCACCCTTTGAATGACCGAGGTGCGAACAAACGGATCGTCCTCCGCGATCAGGATCGTCTCGTGCCCTCTCGGCGCGGCCACCTCGCTCTCCAGCACGTCGGCCAGGGATTGTCCGCCGCCGGTGCGCGGCAAATAGATCCGGACCGTCGTTCCCAGGCCTATCTCGCTATAGATCGAGAGATGGCCGTCGGATTGCTTGGCGAAGCCATAGACCATGCTGAGGCCGAGGCCCGAGCCCTTGCCGACTTCCTTGGTGGTGAAGAACGGCTCGAACGCGTGCTCGATGACCTCCGGCGTCATGCCTTCGCCGTCGTCGGTGACGGAGATCAGGGCATAGCTGCCGGCCGCCACTTCCGGATGGAGCACGCGGTAGTCCTCGTCGATTGCAGCGAACTCCGTGCTCAGCGTCAGATGCCCTCCGGCCGGCATCGCGTCCTGCGCGTTCAGCACAAGGTTCAGCACGGCGGATTCGAGCTGGGCGCGGTCCGCAAAGGCCTGGATCTTGCCGGGCCCGGAGGCCGTCCTGATCTCGATGTTCTCGCGCAGGGTGCGCTTGAACAGCTTGTTCATGGACTCCAGCAGCTCGCGGCAATCGATCTCCTGCGGCTGGAGCAGCTGGCGGCGGCTGAACGCCAGCAGTCTCTGCGTCAGCTCGGCGCCTCGTTCGCCCGACTCGCAGATGTCGTCGGCAAACCGCCGCAGGTCGGGGCGGGCCCTGAGCTGTTCGCTCAGAAGTTCGGCGTTGCCGATGATGACGGTCAGGAGATTGTTGAAATCGTGGGCGATGCCGCCTGAGAGCTGGCCGACCGTCTCCATCTTCTGCGCCTGCTGAAGCTGCTGCTCGGTGAGCTTGCGCGCGGTCAAATCGTGGACGATTCCGACGTAGATCAGATCGCCGTCCTGCCACGCCTGGCCCACCGACAGATTCATCGGAAAGGTCGATCCGTCCTTGCGCAGGCCGACGGATTCCCCGGTTGCGAAGCGCCGCGCATGACCCGTGGATGAGGGCCTCTCCGCGTTGGACATCAGCATGCCGATGTCGAGATTCATGACCTCGTCGGCGCGATAGCCGAACAACCGTTCGCAGGCCGGATTGAACAGGAGAATGCGGGCTTGCGCGTCGAACAGGATGGCGCCGTCGACCGCGGTCTCGACGACGGCGGAGAGGCGCGTCATGCTCTCGCGCAGCGCGCGCTGGGCTTCACGGACCTGCCCGAGCAGCTGGGCTGTATCCCGGCTCTTGATTTTCTCCTCTGCGAGCGCGGCCTGGACCTGCCGGAGCTCGAACGGAGAGGGGATCGTCAGGATCTTCGGCAACAGCGGCCAGAGCGCGCCGGCGGTGACGACGGAGGCAACCGCCGTCGCCGCCTTGACCAAGCCCTCGATACCGTAGATCGGGACCCAGAGCGTGTAGATCGACAGCACATGGGTCAGGCCGCACGCCATGATGAAGACCGCGAACGCCCAGTAGAGCCAGCCGAACTGGAGATCGCGCCGCTTGGTGACGAGGATCGTCAGCGCGAACGGGATCGAGAAATAGGCAGCGGCGATGAGGGCGTCGGAGACGACATGGAGCCAGATCAGTTCGGGCTCCCACAACAGGCAGATGCCGTGCGGTGAAAACATCGACGAGTCGAGCAGACGTTGGAAGTAGGCCCACATGATTCCACCCGAGAGGGTTCCGGGCCTGGGGCGGCCCGCAACGTTGGTGTCGCTGGAAGGTTCCAGCACCAACGTCTCACTCATCGATGTGAACGCCAAGGGCCAAGGCCGCATCAAGGCTATGTTTTGCAGCCTGTGCACGATTGCGGCTCGACAATGCCGCGCCCAATCGCCACCTGATTCGCCGGCGCGAGCGTCGGTGCCGGGAATCACGGCTGCCGCGGCCGGTCCGGCTTGCTGGCGTTTCCTGGTCGCGCTAGGACAGGCCATGGCGATGTTAGTATCAAGCGAATGGATCCGGCGATGACGACACCCGTGGCGCTCACCATCGCAGGCTCCGATTCGAGCGGCGGCGCCGGCATCCAGGCCGACCTGAAGACCTTTGCCGCGCTCGGCGTCTACGGCGCCTCCGCCATCACGGCCTTGACGGCGCAGAACACCAAAGGCGTCACCGGCATTCACGCGGTGCCCGCCGGGTTCGTCACCGCGCAGATCGACGCGGTATTCTCCGATCTCGACGTCGGCGCGGTGAAGATCGGCATGGTGGCGCAGGCGGCCAGCATCGATGCGATCGCGGCCGCGTTGTCGCGCTGGGCGCCCCGGCACGTCGTGCTCGATCCCGTGATGGTCGCGACCTCCGGCGATCGCCTGCTGGCCTCGGAGGCCGTGGACGCGTTGCGCACGAAACTGATGCCGCTGGCCTCGGTGATCACGCCCAACCTGCCGGAGGCCGCCGCGCTGCTCGACGCGCCGGTCGCGCGCGGCGAGGCCGAGATCGAAAGCCAGGGGCACCGCCTGCTCGCGCTCGGTTGTCGCGCGGTCCTGATCAAGGGCGGGCACGGGGAGGGCGCCGAGAGCATCGACTATCTCGTGAGTTCAGCGGGGACGATCGCGCTCGCGGCTCCCCGCGTGGCCACCAAAAATACCCATGGCACCGGCTGCTCGCTGTCCTCGGCGGTCGCAGCGGGCCTCGCCAGGGGCGAGGACCTCGAGCGCGCGGTGCGCAATGCCAAGGCCTGGATCAGCGCGGCGATCGCCGCCGCCGACCGCTTCAGCGTCGGCCACGGCTACGGGCCGATCCATCATTTCCACAAATTTTACTGACGCGGGCTTTGCGCGGCGCGACGGCCGCGCCCGTTAACCAATAAGGCCATGGGCTTCCGGGCTTTTGCGGGCAACCATTGCGGCGCCATGTCGCCTGATTGTCGCATGCGACTGATATTCGCGGGGGGAGCGAGGCGAGGCGTGATTCGTATCTGAGGGTGCCTCAAAGGTTCAATTGGTCATCCCCCTGTCACGGGACATTGTTACAGGCTGTCGCATGGGAAGTTACGATGTGAGTGACGAGAGCCCTGAAAGGCGCTTTCGCACGTTGTTCATCTCCGACGTTCATCTCGGAGCCCGGGGTTCACAAGCCGACCTTCTGCTGGACTTCCTGCGTTACCACGACGCCGATACGATCTATCTGGTCGGCGACATCGTCGACGGCTGGGCGCTGAAATCGAGCTGGCACTGGCCGCAATCGCATAACGACCTGGTCCAGAAGCTTTTGCGCAAGGCGCGCAAGGGCGCCAAGGTCATCTACATTCCCGGCAATCACGACGAATTCCTGCGCAACTATTACGGCACGCATTTCGGCGGCATCGACGTGGTCGAGAACACCGTCCACACCGGTGCGGACGGCAAGCGCTATCTCGTCATCCACGGCGACATCTTCGACCTCGTGGTCCAGAACGCGCGCTGGCTCGCCCATCTCGGCGACAAGGCCTACGACTTCGCGATCCAGATGAATCGCTTCGTCAACTTCTTCCGCCGCCTGTTCGGTGTGCCCTACTGGTCGCTGTCGCAATGGGCCAAGCAGAAGGTCAAGAATGCCGTCAACTATATCGGCGCGTTCGAGCAGGCGCTCGCTGCCGAGGCGCGGCGTCACGACGCCGACGGCGTGATCTGCGGCCATATCCACTACGCCGTGATCCGCGACGAGGGCGGTATCCGCTACATGAACTGCGGCGATTGGGTGGAGAGCTGCACCGCGCTGGTCGAGCATGACGACGGCCATTTCGAGATCATCACCTGGGCGGATCAACTGCAAAAGGCAGTTCCGGTCGCGCCGGTGGCGGCAAGGGCCGCTTGATGCGCATCCTGGTCGCGACCGACGCCTGGCACCCGCAAGTCAATGGTGTGGTTCGGACGCTGACCAAGCTCGCTGACGCCGCCAAGGGGCTCGGCGTCGAGTTCACGTTCCTGACGCCGCAATCGTTCCGCACCTTCGCGATGCCGAGCTATCGCGACGTCCGGCTGGCGATGCCGCGGCCGGCGAAGATCGCGAAGCTGATCGCGGAAGCCCGTCCCGACAGCATCCATATTGCGACGGAAGGGCCGATCGGCCTGATGGTCCGCCGCTATTGCCGCCAGCGCAAGCTGCCGTTCACGACCAGCTTCCACACCCGCTTCCCCGAATATGTCCGCGCCCGGGTGCCGGTTCCGGAATCCCTGATCTGGCGGGCGCTGCGCCGTTTCCACGGGGCAAGCCGGGCCGTGATGGCGGCCACGCCGGCGCTGGCCCGCGAGCTCGGTGAGCGCGGCTTTGCCAATGTCGTGCTGTGGCCGCGCGGCGTCGACACCAGCCTGTTCCATCCCCGCGCCATCGATCTCTGCCTGCCCGCGCCGGTGTTCCTCTCGGTCGGCCGGGTCGCAGTGGAGAAGAATCTCGAAGCGTTCCTCGACCTCGACCTGCCCGGCACCAAGGTGATCGTCGGCGACGGCCCGGCGCGCGCCGCGCTGGAGGAGGCTTATCCCGACGCGATCTTCCTGGGGCAAAAGCACGGCGAGGAACTGGCGGACATCTATGCGGCGGCCGATGTCTTCGTGTTTCCCAGCAAGACCGACACGTTCGGCCTGGTCCTGCTCGAGGCGCTGGCGAGCGGCCTGCCGGTCGCGGCCTTCCCGGTGAAGGGACCCGGCGACGTGATCGGCGATGCGCCGGTCGGCGCCCTCGATCAGGATTTGCGCAGCGCCTGCTTTGCCGCGCTCGACGTCTCCCGGCAGGCCTGCGTCGAATTCGCCGCTGGCTATACCTGGGAGGCCTCGGCGAAGGCCTTCGTCGACAGTATTTGGGCGGTCGGCGCGGTGCTGCCCGGCCGGAACGGTGCGGAACAGTCGCGCTTCGTCGCCTGAACAGGAAGAATCCTCGCGCGGAGGTGTCTTGCCCGCGCCTCATCTGCCGCGATAACATCGGCCATGACCGAACAGCCCCTTCCGATCGGCCCCGCCGATATCGATGCCGCAGCACGCGTGATCGCGCCCTTCGCCATCCGCACCCCGCTGTTGTCCTTTCCCGTGCTCAACGAGCGCGTTGGCGCAAAGGTCTTCCTGAAGCCGGAGATGCTCCAGCGCACCGGCTCCTTCAAGTTCCGCGGCGCCTTCAACAAGGTCGCCTCGATCCCGCAGGACAAGCGCGCGGGCGGCGTGGTCGCGTTCTCCTCCGGCAACCATGCCCAGGGTGTGGCGGCGGCGGCCAAGATCCTCGACATGCACGCGACCATCGTGATGCCGGCCGACGCGCCGCTGTCGAAGCGCGAGCGCACCAAGTCCTACGGCGCGGAGGTCGTGCTGTATGACCGCGACCGCGACGACCGCGAGGCGATCTCGCGGGGCATCGCCGAAAAGCGCGGCGCGACACTGGTCAGGCCCTACGACGATCCTTTCGTGATCGCCGGCCAGGGCACCGCCGGCCGCGAGATCGCGGAGGACATGGCGAGCCTCGGCATTGCGCCCGACATCGTGGTGGCGCCAGCCTCCGGCGGCGGTCTGATCGCCGGCGTCGCAACGGCGGTGAAGGCGCGCTACCCGCTGGCCCAGATTGTCGTGGCCGAGCCCGAGGCGTTCGACGATCACAACCTTTCGCTGACCGCAGGCCATCGCGAGCCGCATGCGCCCGCGGGCCGCACCATCTGCGACGCGCTGATGGCGCTGATCCCCGGCGAGATGACGTTTGCGATCAACAGCAAGCTGCTCGCGCGCGGCGTCACCGCATCCGACAAGGAAGTCGGCGCCGCGGTGGCGTTCGCCTATCGCGAGCTGAAGCTGGTGGTCGAGCCCGGCGGCGCCGTCGGCCTCGCCGCGCTGCTGGCGGGGCGCCTCGACGTCGCCGGCAAGAACGTCGTCATCGTGCTCTCCGGCGGCAATGTCGATGCCGATCTGTTCTCCGAACTGGTGGCCTGATTTTTTCAGGGGGCTGTTACTGCAGCGTAGCCTCGTTCTAGAGACCCGCGAGGGCCAAGTAGAGATTATCGATGAGCCGACGTATTCGTTCGGCTCTGCGGATAATCTGCGAAAGTACGATACGGAAATCCGTCTTGATCGCGCGAATCTATCTTCCGTTCACGGAGTGAGAGCCAACGGGAAGTGGTCCGCGGTATTCGGAGCCAGTGGAGGGTGTTCTGGCGTCCATCAACACTCCGCCGTCGAAGTGGACCGTCGTCTGTATCTTGCGGTGGGCGATCAAGTAGTCTGTTTGAACCTCGTGACGGGCTTAACGGAGTGGTCACGACGCGTTGATCCGGCGACATGTTTCGGAGCCTATTGGGACTGCCTTCACGAAGCGCTCATATCCCACGGTGAACTGCAGATTTCTCGTCTGTCCCTTGCGGGCGACGAGATTTGGAGTGCTGACGGTGCGGACATTTTCTCGGAGGGGTTCAGGTGCCTGAGTAACGGCATTGAGGTCATCGATTTCAATCGTTCGGTGTACCTGTTTGATTATCGAAGCGGTGCGCTTCTCGCAGGATAGTGGTTTGCCGCGAATATGAAGAAGGGGCAGAGCGTCGCCGCTCTGCCCCTTTGTCGTGTGTGCGCTGTCCGTGCGATCAGTGCATGAAGCCGCGGTGATTGTTGCCGCTGCCCATGGAGGGCGCCTGGTTCATCGACTGGCGGAAGTTGTTGCCGCCGTTGTTGACGATGCGGTTGCTCGTGTTGAACTGCGGGCGGTTGTTCTGCTGGTTGTTTTGGACTTGCACCTTGTTCACCGGGTTGTTGTTAAGCTTCACGATGCCGGTGTTGCCGTTGTTGACGCGGATCGGGTTGGTCTGCGTCTGAACCGGCTTCACGTCGACAGTCGTGCCACCCTTGCCGACAATCACCGGCATGCTCACGATCTTGCCAGGAGTGCCGTTGGTTGTGCCGTTAGTCGTGCCGGCATTGTTGCCGCTGTTCTGCGTAGTGTTGGTCGGCGGCAGCGTCACGATCTTGCCGGTGCCGCCATTGTTCGTCGTGGTGGTCGGCGCGGGCAGGGTGACGATCTTGCCCGGGGTCTGCGACGGCTTGCCGTTCTGCTGGTTCGGCTGGTTGTTGCCCGCCGGCAGGTTGACGATCTGGCCGCCATTGCCGAGCTTGCCGATGACGTTGTTGTCGCCCGGCTTCTGCACCACCGGCAAATTGCCGTTGATCTGCGCGCCGCCATTGCCCTGCTGCACCAGCGGCATGTATTTGGGCTGGCCGAGATTGCCGATCTTGAAGGTCGGGTTGATGTTCTGCGGGGCCAGGAACTTCGTCGCCTGCATCAGCGGGATCAGCTTCGGCTGCGCTGCGAGCTTCAGCGCGGACACGGCATAGGGGCTGTTGCCGTAGCTGTCGTAGAAGGTCTGGTAGCCGAGCGGCGAGTTCGCGAGCACCGCCTTGTGCCAGGCCTGCGAGATCAGCAGGTTGGAGAGCAGCCAGCGGATGTGATCGCACAGCGGGTCGTGCGGATACATCTGGATGAACTCCTGATAGTATTCGGGGCGGCCTTCGGACAGCACGTAGTCATAGGCCTGACGCGTCGAACGGCTCGGCAGGTTGGACGCCATCTGCACCACCGGCGCATTCACCGGCGCGCGGCTGGCGGCAACCGCGGTGTCGCCGAAGAAGGTGAAGTCCGAGGTCAGCGACGAGCTTTCCCACGGAATCTGCGCGCCGCTGGTGGTCTGGTTCACCGCGAGACGCACGCGCTTGAACAGCTGCTCGATCGGCACGTTGGGCTCGCGTGCGACGTTCAGGAAGGCCTGCGTGTAGGGGCTGTGGCCGCCGGTGCCATCCAGCGCTTCCGTACCCGGCGCCGTCGAGTAACCGACGATCGAGCCGTTCGGCGCATCGACGATGGCGAGGCCCCGGCCGGCGTCGTTCACGGTCGGGAACGGATTGTTGCGGCAGGCATCGAGGATGACGATGCGCACGCGACTCGGAATCGTCTCCAGCGTCGACATCACGTCGACCAGGCGAACCGAGTTGTTGACGAGCTCGGTCGGGTTCGACACCTTCGCATCGACGGGAACGAGGTAGTTCTCGCCGGCGAGCTGCACGCCGTGACCGGCATAATAGACCATCGCAACGGTGTTCGGGCCGCGCGCGGCGACCTTGGCGGAGAAGTCCTGCACCACGCGGAGCATGTCGTTCTGGGTGAGGTCGGTTGCGGCGACCACCTCGAAGCCGGCCGAATTCAGGAACTGCGCCATCGACTGCGCGTCATTGTCGGGGTTTTCGAGCTGCGGCGCGTTCCGGTAGTTGGAATTGCCGATCACCAGCGCCACCCGCTGCTCCGGGCCTTGCAGCGCCGTCGGCGCGGCCGGCTCGACAGGGGCCACTTGCGCGGAAACGGGGCCGCAGGCGAAGCCGACCAGGCTTCCGAGCAGGCCGGCATACATCAGGAAAGGCTTTAGGCGGAACATGGCGTGCTCCTTTGGCACTCATCTCGATGCGAGATTGGTTGCGAGCAAGCTTGGCCGCGTTCGAGCCCGGGGTCCGTGATCGCGGTCACCATGCTAGGCTGCGTGATCTGAATCACGCTGGAACCTGCTATGGTTAGCGCGCGCTTGCCGACCGCGCTGCTTTCGCCGGCCAAAGACATGTCAGTAGGGATGGTCCGTCACATGCTGAAATCGATCGATCCGATCCTCACGCCCGATCTGCTCTGGCTGCTCGCCTCCATGGGCCATGGCGACGACCTCGTGGTCGTCGACGCCAATCATCCGGCGACACACATCGCCCGGACGACGTCGTCGCAGCGCCTGATCCAGTTGCCGGGCATGCGCATGGAGACCGCCATGCGCGCCATCATGACGCTCTATCCGCTCGACGATTTCGATCCCGATCCGGTGCGCGTGATGATGCCCGTCGACGATCCCGACCGCGTCCCCGACGTGCAGCGCGCGGTGCTGGCAGAAATCGAACGCGCAGCCGGTTGCCCTGTAACTCCCGGCAAGCTCGCGCGCGCGGATTTTTATCGCGCGGCTGCTGCGGGTTTTGGCGTGGTGCAGGTCGGCGACAGCAGGGGGTATGGGTGCTTCTTGATCAGGAAGGGTGTGATCAGCTAACGGAAGTCGTGTGCGGCTGTGAAGCCTTGCACTTGAATTTGAATAGCCTTCCCGCAAGCGACTATCTATGGTCGATTCATGTCACGCTTTCTGTGTCTATCTGTTGCTATCATTCTGTCACTGTTGTCGATCACCGCATCAGCCGCCCCGGTCAAGAAACGGCAGGCGCAAGCCTGGCATGGCTACGGCTTCCTGCCGGGCTATCGCCAGCCGCTCAGCAACAGCATTCCGCTTTACAAGCAGAAGGAAGCGATGCGGCGGCTGTCGCGCAGCGACCGGCGTCATTGGTATATCGACCCGGTCCCCCAATATTACGGCTGGGATGGCGAATGGCGCTATTTCGGCCGCCCCGGCTTCGGCGGCGGCCGCTACAACGGCGGCAGCTTCGGTCCATGCTGGACGCGGACACCGATCGGCGCGGTCTGGAACTGCGGGTGATCGGCTTCGTCATCGCGAGCCAATGGGTCGCGCGCAGCGCGGCCCGATGAAAGACTCCGCGAAGCAATCCAGAGTCTTGTTGCGGAGGGATGCTGGATTGCTTCGCTACGCTCGCAATGACGAGAGTGAGCGGCGTGCGCCATCTATCACCGTCACCCTGAGGTGCGCGCTCTGCGGCGCGAATGCGCCGTGGAGCAAGCCTCGAAGGGCGACGGCCCGGCTGCATCGCGGCCGTGCATCCTTCGAGGCTCGGCTTGCAATGCTTTCGCATCGCAAGCCTCGCGCCTCAGGATGACGGGACTGGAAGCTGCGCTCGCCTTACGAGAAGAACGCGATCTTCTCGGCTTGGGTCATGCGGCGGAGCGGGGCGAGGGGATCGTTGGCGGCGGCGCGGGGCCTTTGCAGCATGCCGCTGGCGAGGATGCTGGCGCCGAGCGACGGCTCGGGCATGAACGACGGCATGGGCGACGGCATCGGCAGCGTTGCGACTGGAGCCATCTCCGGTGCCGGATGCTCCATCACCTCGGCGGCGGCCTCGGCAATGGCGTTGGTGAGGCGCGCGAGCGATTCCATCGCGATCGGCGCGTCCGCGGCGGGCGCTTCYGCGATCGGGGCTGCGGCCGGCTCCGGCGCGATCGGCTCCGGCAGCTCGGCGGCCATCGGCGCTGCGACCTCCGCAACAATCGGTTCCGGAATTGGCGTGGCCATCTCGGTGGTCATCTCGACGGGCTCGACGATCTCGTCGAACTCCGGATCGGGCGCCGCCATCTCCATCGCGATCCGCTCGAGCACGGCTTCGTCCTCGGCCTCCGCGGCGGCATCGAACGAGAGCTCGTCCGTCATCTCCGCGACGGCGGCGATCTCCGGCGCGATAGCGGCGTCGATCGCTTGCTCGGCAGCGACGAGCGCAACACCAGATTCCGGCTCTGGAGCTGCCGCGATGTCCTGCGGCTCCTCCGCAAATGCCACCGGCGCTTCGCTCGCCATCGCCGCGGGCGCAACCTCCGCAGGCGGAGCTTCCGCGACGGACGGCGGCGCCTCCTGCACCGGAGCCGGCGCGGGCCGCACCGCCGCCTGCGGCGCTGCGTCGCTATCGGCGTCGGTCTGGTCGATCCGCTCCTTCAAGAGATCGAAGGCGGCCTTGAGCTCTTCGCGCGGGTCGATGATCGAAACCTGGGCGCAGGCCGCCTCGATGGCCGAGAGCTGCGAATCAATCAGGTCGCAGATTCGCCCGTCGGCGCCGATCTCGCGCCAGCGCCACGAGATCTCCTTGATGATGCGGACGCCGCGCTGGATCGGCCCGACGCTCGCCTCGATCGCGGAGGGGTCGAACGCCGCGATCGCGATGGTCTCGGCCTCCCGGATCGCGCGGCGGATCTCGACCAGCGCCTCGGGCAGGCGGTCCTCGACGACGGGTTGTCGCTGTGCGGCAAGGGTTTCCTCGATTTTCGCGACCGCGTCGAGCACCATGGCCGTGTCGGCATTGCGGTTTCGCTTGGCGTATTCGCCGAGGAACCAGCGGCCGCGCGCGGTCTCCATGAAGGCTTCGCGGATCGCGTCGTAGTCCTGCTCGTTCGGCTCGGCCGCGCGGGCAGACATAGGCGAGAGGGCAAATGCTTCAGAGGCCATGTCAATCTCGTCGCGCAAATCACTGCGCGTTAAGCTAACGATCACCACGATATCGACCGAATCGCAATTGGTTTGATGGCAAGCGAATCACAAATCCCCATCGCAGCGTCCGAAAAGCAGCGATTCGCGGTGCGGCTGGCGCTGTTCTATTCGGCGGTGTTCGCGGTCTCCGGCACGCATCTGCCGTTCTTTCCGGTCTGGCTGAAGGCGGTCGGCATCGACGCGGCCTGGATCGGCATCATCAGCGCGCTGCCGGGGATCACGCGGTTCACCACGCTGCCTTACGCCACCGCGCTTGCCGAAAAGCGCCATGCGATTCGCGCCGGCATCATGGTTTCGGTGTTTGCGACGGCGGTGGGGTTTGCGCTGCTCGGCTTGCAGCACCAGCCGCTGGCGCTGCTCCTGATCTATGCGCTGACCTGCATCATGTGGACGCCGGTGGTCCCGCTGACGGATGCGTACGCGCTGCGCGGCGTCGTTCGCTACGGCTTCGACTACGGGCCGGTGCGGCTGTGGGGCTCGGCAGCCTTCGCCGCCGGCTCACTCGCCTGCGGCTATCTCGTCGACAGCATCGCCACGCGCGAGCTGATCTGGGTCATCGTCGCCTGGGCCGTCGTGGCGGCCATCGCCGGCCTGCTGCTCCAGCCGCTCGACGATGTCAGGCGCAGGACCGCGGAGACGCCCGCCGGCAACGCCCTGCTGCGCGATGCCGGGTTCTGGGCCGTCATCCTCGCGGCCGCGCTGATCCAGGGCAGTCATGCCGCCTATTACTCGTTTTCGGCGATCAGCTGGCAGGCCCATGGTCTCGGCGGGCTCACGATCGCGGGCCTCTGGACGCTGGGTGTGATCGCCGAGATCGTCGTCTTCGCGCTGTCGCCGCGCTTCTCTCTGCATCCGTCGTCGCTGATGGCGATCGGCGGCGCGAGTGCCGTGGTGCGCTGGATCGTCACCGCGCATGATCCGCCGCTCGCGCTGCTCGCGGTGGTGCAATTGGGGCACGGCCTCAGCTTCGGCCTCACCATCATCGGCACCATGACCCTGCTGGTGCAGCGCGTGCCCTCGCATCAGATCGCGCGCGGGCAGGGCTACTATGCCGCGTCTAGCGGGCTGTTGGGCGCGGTGACCTCGATCGCGTCGGGCGCGATCTACGCGCAGATCGGCGAGGGCGTGTACTACGTGATGGCCGCGATGGCAGGCCTGGGCAGCCTCCTGATCTGGTCGGCGCGGCATCGGCTGAAAACTCAGCCCCAGAGCGAGGCGTCCGGCGGATAGACCAGGCTGTCGTCATAACGCAGCCCGTGCTCGCGGTCGCGCGCCAGCAGGAGCGGACCGTCGAGATCGACGAAGCGTGCCTGCGGCGTCACCAGCATCGCCGGCGCCATCGACAGCGAGGTTGCGACCATGCAGCCGATCATGATCTCGAAGCCGAGCGCCTGCGCCGCGTCAGCCATGGCGAGCGCCTCGGTGAGGCCGCCGGTCTTGTCGAGCTTGATGTTCACGGCGTCGTAGCGGTCGCGCAGCGGCGCGAGCGAGTTGCGGTCGTGCACGCTCTCGTCGGCGCAGACCGCGAGCGGCCGTTTGATCCGCGCCAGCGCGTCGTCCTTGCCGGCCGGCAGCGGCTGCTCGACCAGGGTGACGCCGGCGGCGTCGCAGGCGGCGAGGTTGTGCGCCAGATTGGCCTCGGTCCAGGCCTCGTTGGCGTCCACGATCAGCTCCGATTCGGGGGCGGCCTTCCGGACGGCTGCGATCCTGGCGTCGTCGCCCGCGCCGCCGAGCTTGATCTTGAGCAGCGGCCGGTGCGCAGCCCTGGCGGTCGCGGCCGCCATCGCCTCGGGGGTGCCCAGCGAGATGGTGTAGGCCGTGGTGCGCTCGCCCGGAACCGGGCGGTCCAGCAGGTTCCAGGCTCGCAACCCCGCCGCCTTGGCCTCCAGGTCGATCAGGGCGCAATCCAGCGCGTTGCGGGCCGCGCCCGGCGGCATGGCGGCTTGCAGGGCCTGCCTCGTCAGCCCGCCCGCGACGGCCGCCTGCATGGCCTCAATGGCCGCAAGGGTCGCCTCGGGGGTCTCGCCATAGCGGGGATAGGGCACGCACTCGCCGCGGCCGGTCAGGCCGTCCCGGCGGACCTCGGCCACCACGGTCACGGCCTCGGTCTTGGCGCCCCGGCTGATGGTGAAGCTGCCGGCGATCGGGAAGCGCTCGATTCGCCCAGCCAGTGCTGGAACTTTGCTGGAAGTCATTTTGAACTCTGGCGAAATCTGAACCTGCTAGTTACCTCTAGCAACTAACAATGGCCAGTTGGGGATACCTTTCCAGGTAAGGGCGCGTGCGCAACCATTTGATTTTATCCGTTTCTTGCGCCTCGGCGCGGGAGCGGACATCTTGAGCGGCGATCCGAAGCTGGAGCGGATTGCCAAGGGCAACGCGCTGGCACTCTGCGCCACCGGGACCTGGACCGCGAGTTTCGCCCCGGTCCTGGAGCGGATGGTCGCCGACGCCGAGAAGCTCGCCGGCGGCTCGCAAAGCATCTTCATCGACGTCTCCGAGGTCGCCAAGCTCGACACGTTCGGGGCCTGGCTGATCGAGCGGCTGCGCCGCAGCCTGACGCAAGGCGCGGTCGAGGCGCAGATCGCAGGGCTCTCGGCCAATTATTCGAGCCTCGTCGACGAGGTGCGGCGGGTCAGTGCGACGCCCGTCATCGACAGCAGCACGATCACCATCACCGGCATGCTGGAGCAGATCGGCCGCGCCGTGTCCGGCGTTGCCGGCACCGTCGCAGGCCTGATCGACATGCTCGGCGCGGTGCTCGCGGCGGGTTTTCGCGTGCTGATCCATCCGCGTTCGCTCCGCCTGACCTCGACGGTGCACCATCTCGAGCAGGTCTGCTGGCGCGCGGTGCCGATCATCGTGCTGATCACCTTCCTGATCGGCTGCATCATCGCCCAGCAGGGCATCTTCCATTTCCGCCGCTTCGGCGCCGACATCTTCGTCGTCGACATGCTGGGCGTGCTGGTGCTGCGCGAGATCGGCGTCCTGCTGGTCGCGATCATGGTCGCGGGCCGTTCGGGCAGCGCCTACACCGCCGAGCTCGGCTCGATGAAGATGCGCGAGGAGATCGACGCGCTGCGCACCATGGGCTTCGACCCGATCGAGGTCCTGGTGCTGCCGCGCATGCTGGCGCTGGTGCTGGCGCTGCCGATCCTGGCCTTCCTCGGCGCGATGGCGGCGCTCTATGGCGGCGGGCTGGTGGCCTGGCTCTATGGCGGCGTCGAACCCGAAGCCTTCCTGCTGCGCCTGCGCGACGCCATCTCGATCGACCATTTCATCGTCGGCATGGTCAAGGCGCCGGTGATGGCGGCCGTGATCGGCATCGTCGCCTGCGTCGAGGGGCTCGCGGTCCAGGGCAGCGCGGAATCGCTCGGACAGCACACCACCTCGTCGGTGGTGAAGGGCATCTTCTTCGTCATTGTCATGGACGGCGTGTTCGCCATCTTCTTCGCATCGATCGGAATGTGATGATGGCGCAAGAGATCAAGAACGTGGTTCAGGATCCCATCATCCGCGTCCGCGACATCACCGTGCAGTTCGGCGCGACGCGCGTGCTCGACGGGCTCAACCTCGACGTCAAGCGCGGCGAGATTTTGGGCTTTGTCGGCCCTTCAGGCGCGGGCAAATCGGTGCTGACACGCACCATCATCGGTCTGGTGCCGAAGGTCGCAGGCTCCATCGAGGTGTTCGGCGTCGACCTGGATTCCTCCAGCACATCGCAGCGCCGCAACGTCGAGCGGCGCTGGGGCGTGCTGTTCCAGCAGGGCGCGCTGTTCTCCTCGCTGACCGTGCGGCAGAACATCCAGTTTCCGATGCGCGAATATCTCAGGGTGTCGCAGCGGCTGATGGACGAGATCACCATGGCCAAGCTCACCATGGTCGGCCTCAAGCCCGAAGTGGCCGAGCGCTTTCCGTCGGAACTGTCCGGCGGCATGATCAAGCGCGTGGCGCTGGCGCGCGCCCTGTCGCTCGATCCGGACCTCGTCTTCCTCGACGAGCCGACCTCCGGTCTCGACCCGATCGGCGCCGGCGATTTCGACGAGCTGGTCAGGACGCTCCAGCGCACTTTGGGCCTGACCGTTTTCATGGTAACGCACGACCTCGACAGCCTTTACACCGCTTGCGACCGGATCGCCGTTTTAGGGAACGGTAAGATCATTGCGGCAGGGTCGATCGCCGACATGCAGGCCTCGCAGCATCCCTGGCTGAGGCAGTATTTCCATGGCAAGCGCGCCCGCGCGGTCATGGGCTGAGTGGTAGCCGGAGTAGCTGATGGAAACGCGGGCGAATTACGTGCTGATCGGGTCGTTCACGCTGGCGGTCATCGCCGCGGCGATCGGCTTCGTGCTGTGGTTCCAGTCGCTGCACACCACCAAGCAGCGCAGCCCCCTGCGCGTCGTGTTCGAGGGCCCGGCGGCGGGCCTGCGCAACGGCGGCAGTGTCAATTTCAACGGTATCCGGGTGGGTGAGGTGGTTTCGGTGAAGCTCGATAACCCGCGGCGGGTTGTCGCACTCGCCATGGTCGAGAACAACGCCCCGATCCGCAAGGACACCCTCGTCGGTCTCGAATTCCAGGGCCTCACCGGCGTCGCCGCGATCTCGCTCAAGGGTGGCGAGGAGACAGCGCCGGCCCCGCCGCTCGACGAGGACGGCATCCCGACGCTGACGGCGGATCCCAACAAGCTCCAGGACGTCACCGAGGCGATCCGCGGCACGCTCCAGAACATCAACAAGCTCGTCGCCGACAATCAGGAGTCGGTGAAGAACTCGCTGAAGAATCTCGAGGCCTTCACCAATTCGCTCGCCCGCAATTCCGAGAAGATCGACGGCGTGATGGCCAAGGTCGACGGCGTCATGCTCAAGGCCGACAATCTCATGCTCGGCCTCAACACGCTGGCCGGCGGCAAGGACGGCGGCGAGCTGTTCCAGGCGGTGAAATCGATCCGTGAGCTGGCCGACGATTTCGACAAGCGCTCCGGCGCATTGATGTCCGACGGCCGCCGCACGCTCGGTGACATCAGCCGCGCCGTGAACAATTTCGACCGCAACCCGACCCGCGTGCTGTTCGGCGCCAGCAACAGCGCACCAGCCGCCGCGCCGCCGCCGGCCGAGCCGCCGAAGCCGGCGCCCGCGAACGAGCGCAAGCGGCAGTAGCGGGCCAGAGTGCTTCCCCGACGTCGTCCTGGCGAAAGCCAGGACCCATACCGCGAGGTCTATCGGTAGCAGTCGGTCGGAGTACCGGACGACCGGTTTTCGTCAAACTCCTCCCTGGGGTAATGGGTCCTGGCTTTCGCCAGGACGACATCGAATGTGTGGTCGACCGCTTCGTTCCTAGCGACCAGCCTCGTAGCCCGGATGGAGCGCAGCGCAATCCGGGACCTGGCCCCCGCATTCCGCTGCGCTCCATGCGGGCTACGATCGCTTCCTGCAATGACGAACTCAAACAAAAACGGAGGCCGCGAGGCCTCCGTTTTCTTATTCGTCCTTCGCCAGCTGCGTCTCACCCCAGCCGGCCCGCGGCGTGCGCGAGCAGGGTGTAGACCAGGCCCGTCTCCGAGGTCAGGTGGTTGCGCAGCTCCTGCGGGCCGCGGCCGTCGCGGGCGACTTCGTCGAGCAGGCGTTCGAACTCCGCGACGTAGCGGTCGACGGTGCCCTTGAAGTTGCGGTCGGCGCGGTACTTGCGGGCGACCTCGTCGAAGGCCTTCTGGCCGGCGGGCGTGTACAGGCGCTTGGTGAAGGCCTTGTTCTCGCCGCGCTGGTAGCGGTCCCACATCTCGGAGGCGAGGTTGCGGTCCATCAGCCGGCCGATGTCGAGCGACAGCGATTCCAGCGGATTGCCGTTGCCCTGCGGGGCCTGCGGCTGCTGCGGAGCCGCCGGGCGGCCGCGCGGGGCCTCACGTCCATTCGGAACGCTTTGGTTGGCGTCCGTGCGGTTCAGCAGGTCCGACAGCCAGCCGTCGCGGCCCTGGTCGTTGCCGGCGGGCGCGACCGGCGGCGCTTCGGTGCGGCGCGAGGCCGGCATGCCGAGGTCCGGCGGCGGCAGGGTGGAGGCACTGCCGGTGTCGCGCATGCGCGTCTCGGTGACGCGGCCGCCGACGGCTGCCAGCGCTGGCTCTTCATGGCGCTGCACGGTGGCGCGGCTCGTCGAGGAGACGTCGAGGCCGCGGCCGTGCTGGGCCACGATGCGGTTGAGCTCGGCGAGCGCCTCGATCTGGTCGACGATCACCTTGCGCATCTGCGCAGTGCTCTCGGCGGCCTCCTGCGGCATCTCGAGCACGCCGCGGCGCAGCTCGTTGCGGGTGGCTTCGAGCTCGTTGTGCATCTCGAACGCCATCTGTTTCATGCTGGAGACGAGGTTGGTGAACTTCTCGGTCGACTGCTTGAACATCGCATCCGCCTCGTCCGTGGTCTGGCGGTAGATGTCGTGCATGGACTCGACGGTCTGCCGGTGCTCCTCCTCGGACGCCGCGCGCACCGCCTCGAACTGGCGGGTGATCGCGGCCGAGCCGGCGCCGGCGGTCTCCGCGACGACGCGGGCGATGTCGCGGGCGCGCTCTTCGGCGGCGGCCAGCGATTCATCGAGCAGGCCGGTGAAGCGCGACAGCCGCTGGTCGAGATCGGTCGTGCGCAGGTCGATCGTGGTGACGAGCGACTCCAGCGCCTGCTTGCGTTCGGCGAGCGAAGCGGTGGTGTTCTTGTTGCTCTGCTCCACGACCTGGGCGGCCTCGACGAGCGCCTTGCCGTGCGCGTCGAACTGGGTCGACAGCTCGCCGAGATCCTGCAGCGCCTTCGTGGTCTTGCTGTTGAAGACGTTGAGCTGGTCCTCGAGGTTCTGCGTCGCAGCCCCGTTGCGCGAGGTGACGTCGTTCATTGCCGAGACGAAGTCGGCGACGCGCGTCACCAGCGCCCGCTCAAGCGAGTTGAGGTTGTCGTGCGCACCGGTCAGCACCTCCTGGAGCAGGATGTTGCCTTCGCGCAGGCGCTCGAACAGGGCCACCGTGTCGGTGCGCAGGATCTTGCTGGTCTCCTGCATCTCGGTGACGGCCGCGATCGAGACCTGGCGCGACTGGTCGATCGCCGAGCGCGAGGCCTGTTCGAGGTCCTTGAGCGATTTGTTGACCGCGCTGGTGGCGATCTCGCTCGCCGAGTTGATGGTGCGGGCCACTTCGGAGCCGTTGCCCATCATCGTCTGCGAGAACGCCTGGCCGCGGGTCTCGATCGACTTCAGCGCGTCGGAGGTGACGCGATCGATGTCGAGCGTGAGCTGGCTGGTCTTCGAGCCGATCGCATCGACCAGCGCGCCGCGCTTGGAGTCGATCATGTTCGAGAGACGGTCGGACTGCTGCTGCACGTAGGTGACGATCTCGTCGGTCTTGCCGGTCATGGCCTGGCCGAAGCTGCTGCTGGCGGCGAGCACCGAGCGCTCGACGTCGGCCGAGCTCGACTTGACCCGCGAGCTCGCCTCGTTGGAGGCGTTGATCAGCGCGTTCTGGGCGTTGAGCGCGCTGGTCTGGATGTCGTTGGTGGCGTTCGCGGTCGCCGTGCCGAGCGCGCGCTCGATCTCGGTCGAGATCGTGCGGATCTGGCTCGCGGCGTCCGCCGAGGTCGAGGTCAGCGAGGTCTGCGCCTCGCGTGCGCTGTTGAGGATGGTCGAGGCGGTATCGGCGCCGACCGCGGTCAGCGTGCGCTCGATGTCCGTGGTCAGCGACTTGATCTGGCTCGCCGCATCGGTCGAGGCGGAGATCAGCGTGCCCTGGGCCTCGCGCACGCCGCTGGTGAGCGCCTCGATGGTGGCGCCGCCGGCGGTCGCCAGCGCGCGCTGCATCTCGGCCGCCAGCGAGCGGACCTGACCGGTCTGTTCGGCCGAGACCGCGAGCAGGGTGCTCTGGGCGTCGCGGGCGCTGGTCGTGATCGTCTCGGCGGTCATCTGGCCGGCCTGCGAGAGCGAGCGGTGCACCTCGGCCGCGAGCGACTTGACCTGGCTTGCCGCGTCCGAAGACGCCGTGACCAGGGTGCTCTGGGCCTCGCGGGCGCCGGTCATGATGGTCTCGGCCGTCGAGGTGCCTGCCATCGAGAGCGAGCGCTGCACGTCCGAGGACAGCGCCTTGATCTGGTTGGCGGTCTCGGTCGAGGCCGCGATCAGCGTGCCCTGCGCATCGCGGGCGCCGGCGGTGATCGACTCGGCCGTGGCGGAGCCGGCCATCGACAGCGAGCGCTGCACGTCGGCGGTGAGCGTCTTGACATGGTTGGCCGCGTCCGAAGAGGCGGTGACGAGCGTGGTCTGCACCTCGCGAGCGCCGGCCAGGATCGAGGCCGCGGTCGCCGAGCCTGCCGCCGACAGCGTGCGTTCGACGTCGGCCGCGAGGCCCTTGATCTGGTTGGACGCATCGCCGGATGCGGCGACCAGGGTCGACTGCGCCTCACGGGCGCTGGTCAGGATCGAGTTGGCCGCGCCGGTGCCCACCGCGGTGAGCGCGCTCTCGACCTCGGCCGAGGTCATCTTGAGCTGGGCGTTGACGTCGGAGGAGACCGTCATCAGCGACTGCTGGGCGGTGCGCGCGCCGGTCTGGATCGTCTCGCTGGTGTTGACGACCAGGTTGGTGAGCGAACGCTCGGCGTCCTCGACATGCGAGCGGATCGCAGTGGAGATCATTTCGGCGCGGGACATCATGTCTTCGCTGGCCTGGCGTCCGCTGCTCTCGATGCGGCCGGCGACGGCCTCGACACGCGAGCCGAGCAGGTCTTCGAATTGCGCCACGCGCACGTCGATGTCGTTGGCGACCGAGCCCACCTTGGTCTCGATGGCCTGGTGGATGTCCTGGAAGCGCGCCGTGACCGTGTCGGTCAGATGCATGCTGCGGCCGTCGATGATCTCGGTGACGCCGGTGATGCGGCGGTCGACCGCCTCGATCGCCTGCGCGGTGCCGTCCGTGAGCGTCGAGGTCAGGAGCGTGAGGCGCGTGTCGATCGACTGCACGGCCTGCGAGGCGCCGTTCGTCACCGCGGTGGTCAGGTAGGTGAGGCGGGTGTCGATGGACTCGAGCGCCTGCGCCGCGCCGCCGGTGAGCGTGTTCGTGAGATGCGTCAGACGCGTGTCGATCGACTGGATCGTCTGCGATGCGCCGTCGGTCAGCGAATTCGTCAGGTGGGTGAGGCGGGAGTCGACCGACTGGATCGCCTGGGCGGCACCGTCGGTCAGCGTGGTGGCGAGCGTGTTGAGGCGTCCGTCGATGGTGTCGGTCACGGACTGCGCGCGGGTGTCGAACGACTGTTCGAGCGCGGCGACGCGGCCGACGAGCTGCTCGTCGAAGGTCTTGATGTGGCCTTCGATCGTGCCGTCCAGGCTGGCGATCTTGCCGTTCAGCGAGGCGTCGAGGTTGGTGACGCGTTCGCCGATCGTGGTCTCGAACTGCACCAGGCGCTGGTCGAGCGCGCCGGTGATCTGGCCGCCGTGCGAGGTGAAGCGGGTGTCGAAATTGTCGACATAGGTCTTCAGCGTCTCGGCGATGTCCTGCGTGCGCTGGCCCATGCGCTCGACGATCTCGCCGCCGAAGGTCTTCACGGTGCGGTCGAACTCGGAGATGTGGCGGGTGATCAGCGCGCCCAGCGTGCCGGAATCGCGGGCGAACTTCTCGACCAGCTCGGAGCCCTGGTTCTTCACCAGCTCGTCGAACGCACTCATCTGGAGCGACAGCGAGTCGTGCGCGGTCTCGGTCTGGCTGACGACCTTGGCGACCAGAGTGTTGACGGTGGCGTCGAGCGCTTCGCTCGCCTTGTCTCCGGAGGTCATGATATGGCCGGCGAGCCGGTTGCCGGCGTCGTCGATCTTGGCGGAGAGGTCGTTGGAGCGCAGCTCGAGCTCGAGCAGCAGCGAGTCCGACGAGTTCTTCAGGCTGTCGTGCACCTGCTCGGTGCGCTCGGAGATGCCGTCGACGATCGCGGCGGAGCGCTGCTCGAACTCGCCAGTGATGCGGTCGATGCGCTCGTTCAGCATCTCGTGGACGCGGTCGGCGAGATCGACGAACTCGTCGTGGACGTGGCCGGTCTTGAAGTTGAGGCTGGTGGTCAGCCGCTCGCTGGCGTCGAGCACGGCGCGCGTGGTCTCGTTGCTGGCTTCCTCGAGGCGGTCGAGCAGGTCGCCGCCGCGCTCGCCGAGCGCGAGGATCATGTTGTCGCCGGCGTTGCTCAGCGCGCCCGTGATGTGGGCGCCGCGCTCTTCGAGAGCGCCGGTGATGCTCTTGGCGACCTCGTCGACGCGCGAGGCGATCGCATCCGAGATCAGCGCGATGTCGTGGCGCAGGTCGATCTGCACGCCGGAGATGGCGCTGCGGACCTGCTCGGCCTGGCCGACCAGATTGTCGCGCTGATGCGCGATGTCCTGAAGCAGGGCGCGGATGCGCACTTCATTGTCGGAATAGGCGCGTTCCAGCGCCGCAACCTCGTTGGCGACCAGCGTCTCGAGCTCGCCGGCGCGCGCGATCGCGCGCTCGATGCCGTCGCCCATCGCCGCGACCTCGCGGCGGATGGCCTGGCCGACGGTGACCATGGAATCGGAGGCCGAGCCTTCCGGCTCGGAGAAGCGGATTGCGACCTGCGCCATGGCCTGCGCGATCATGCGCATTTCCTGGCCGCGCCAGACCAGGCTCGCCAGGAAGTAGAACAGCATGATGGGCGCGAAGAACATCGCGACCAGACCGGCGATGACGAGCACGCCGCCGCTCTGGCCCATGGCGGCCTGGATCGAGGGCAGGAAGCCGACGGACAGCGCGGCGCAGGCTGCGAGCCAGATGCCGGCGAAGATGGTGGCGAAGGTGTAGACGCTGCGGGCAGGGCGGCCCTTCTGAAGCGCCTGGAGCAGCTGGCCGATGGTCTCGCGGTCGTCATTGGCGGCGCGGCGCGAGGTCCGGGGCTCCTCGATCGGATCGAACACCGCCCGCTCGTTGGCGGCGGGACGCGGCTCGAAGGACGGTTCGTCGTCGAACAAGGGAGGCGCCGGCGGCGCGACCGAGGGCGCCGTCTCGTTGCGCATCGACGCGTTGCGACTGGTATCCGCGGCGGTGTCGCTGATGTTCAGGGCTTCCTGGATCGCAGAAAGCGCAACTTCTGTCGGGTCTTTGACCTTTTTCGGAGTGTTCGCCATGTTCAGTCCGAGCCCTCGTTACTTGTACGCGTCCCCCCGCGAGCCCTGCGCGCTACGCAAGCCCACAGACCGGATCATGCCGCTTGCGCGGATCTCCGAGCCGTCCCCACCCGGACGGCTTGTCCGCCAATTTCCGCAACATCCTATTGGCAGAGCGTCGCGAATGAAATGCCTGCGATTAAGACAATCTTAATCATCGTTAACAGGATCGCGCCGTAACGTCTTAGCAACACATGGAATTCTCCACCGAACCCGGCCGATTGCGGCAACTTTTCGGCAATAAACCGGCAGAATTACGTAAAACGGCTGGAACATTTCGTTAACCATTTCCGTGCTTGGGTAGCGCGGAACCTTGCCGCCGGACCGGCGGAGCATCGCGCGATGCCGGGGCCTGCGCCATGACGCCTGATCTGCAACGGATGCAATGGATGCCCTCGCCCCCGCTTGCGCCCATCGACACCCCGCTCGACCTCGATCATCTCGCGCGCATGACGCTCGGGGACGCCGAGCTCGAACAGGAAGTGCTCGCGATGTTCGCCGAGCAGGCGGTCCGGCTGCTTGCAGCGATGGCGGCGCTGCCGGCCGAGGCCGGTGCGCTCGCACACAAGCTCAAGGGTTCGGCGCGCGGTATTGGCGCCTTTGCGGTGGCGGATGCCGCCGCCAGCCTCGAGACCGCGATCCGGACCGGCCACAACCGGCCGGGCGCCTTCGCCGCGCTGAAGGAGGCGGTGGCCGAGGTCCGCGCCGTTATCGAGGCGATCCTGAAGCACTAGGCCGGCAACCCGCAGGCCGCGGGCGGCCTGCGCACTAGCGCGGCCCTTATCGACCCGTTATAGGACAGCCCAGACCCTCCTTTATTCCAAGATCGCGGCAGCACGAGCACACATGGCCAAAATTCACTTTGTCGACCACAAGGGCGAAACCCGCACGGTGGAAATCGAGAACGGCGCGACCGTGATGGAAGCCGCCATCCGCAACAGCATTCCCGGCATCGAGGCCGAATGCGGCGGCGCCTGCGCCTGCGCAACCTGCCATGTCTATGTCGACGAAGCCTGGCGCGAGAAGGTCGGCAGCCCGACGCCGATGGAAGAGGACATGCTCGATTTCGGCTTCGACGTGCGCCCGAATTCGCGCCTGTCCTGCCAGATCAAGGTGAGCGACGATCTCGACGGTCTCGTGGTGGCGACGCCGGAACGTCAGGCCTAAACGCCAAGCCTAGGCACGCGGCTGTTCTAGGCGGCGGGCGGCGCGACCTCGATCCCGCGCTTGTGCCAGGGTCTGAGCTTCTCGATGATCTCCGCCGTGAGCGGCGCCGGCCGCCGGGTCGCCTCGTCGAGCATGACGCCGACCGACGTCGCCGACGCGATGCATTTTCCTTCCGAAAACACCACCTGCTCGAAGGTCACCGAGGTTCGTCCGAGCTTCACGACGCCGAGGCCGAGCGCGATCGTATTGGGCCAGTGCAGCTCGGCGCGAAAATGGATGTCGAGCCGCACCATGATCCAGGCGAGGCCCGGCGGCGTCAGCCCGTATTGCGGGCTCTTCATCAGCGTGACGCGGCCGGTCTCGAAATAGGTGGCGTAGACCGCGTTGTTGACGTGCTGGTTGGGATCGAGATCGCCGAAGCGGACGTTGTCGTCGAGGCGATAGGGGTAGTCCTCCAGGCGCGGCGTCGTATCGAGGCGGCTTGGTGCGTTCACCGGTTGATCTCCGTCATATCCTTCCCGGTTACAGCCCAGTTATTTTGACCCGGCAAGTGGGGGCGGCTGCGGGGCGCTCCCGCTTTTATGCCTTCCCTGATCCATTCCCGTTGGCTAGACAGGCAGGGTCCCCTCTGCCCGCCGGGCGCCGTCCAACCGACACCGACCGATAAAGAGACGACATGAGCGACGCGATCAAAACCGATGTGCTGATTATTGGCGCCGGCCCCTGCGGTCTGTTCGCCGCCTTCGAGCTTGGCCTTCTCGACATGAAGGCACATTTCGTCGACATCCTCGACAAGATCGGCGGCCAGTGCGCCGAGYTCTATCCGGAAAAGCCGATCTACGACATTCCCGGCATTCCGCATGTTTCGGGGCAGGGGCTCACCGATGCGCTGATGGAGCAGATCAAGCCGTTCCATCCGACCTTCCATCTCGGCGAGATGGTCGAGACGGTGGAGAAGATCGGCGATCCCGCATTTCGCTGCACCACCGATGCCGGCACGGTGTTCGAATGCAAGGTGCTGGTGATCGCGGCCGGCGGCGGCTCGTTCCAGCCCAAGCGTCCGCCGGTGCCGGGGATCGAGGCGTATGAAGGCACCTCGGTGCATTACGCCGTGCGCAAGATGGAACAGTTTCGCGACAAGAGCGTGCTGATCGTCGGCGGCGGCGATTCCGCGCTGGACTGGACGCTGAATCTGCATCCGCTCGCCAGGCGCATCACGCTGCTGCACCGGCGCGACGAGTTTCGCGCAGCGCCTCACAGCGTCGAGCAGATGCGCGCGCTCGTCGCAGCCGGCAAGATGGATCTCAGGATCGGCCAGGTCACCGCGCTGGCGGGGAGCGACGGCAAGCTCACCGGCGCCACCCTCAAGGGCAACGACAACAGCATCACCGAGATCGCCTGCGACACCCTGCTGCCGTTCTTCGGGCTGACCATGAAGCTCGGTCCGGTCGCGAACTGGGGCATTGCGCTGGAGAACAATCTAGTGCCGGTCGAGACGTCGGCGTTCGAGACCAACGTATCAGGCATCTTCGCGATCGGCGACATCAACACCTATCCCGGCAAGCTCAAGCTGATCCTGTGCGGCTTCCACGAGGGCGCGCTGATGTCGCAAAAAGCACATCGCTACGTCTATCCGGAGAAGCGGCTCGTGTTCCAGTACACGACCTCGTCGTCCAGCCTGCAAAAGAAGCTCGGTGTCAACTGACTGCGGCGGACGGGGCGGCGATGCCCCATGTTTCTGGTGCTGGAATCGTTCGCGAAATCGCCGTAGTCTGCGGCCATTCCAGTCGTGGGTTAGCAAGGTGATGATAATGCGGAATCTGTTTTCCGGCTTTCGGCTGCTCTCGCTCCTCGCGCTTGGTCTGTCGCTCGGCGCGGTGAGCCCGGCTGCCGCGCAGGTCCCGGCTGCGGTGCCGGCCCAGCCGACTGCCGCAGGCCTTTGGCAGAAGGTCGAAGATGGCAAGACGGTGGGATGGTTCCTCTTCATCGACCATAGCGGCGTGTTCGAAGGCGTCATCGCCAAGACCTTTCCGCGTCCCGGCGACGACCCGAACGAGGTCTGCTCGAAATGCACGGACGATCGCAAGAACGCGCCTGTGCTCGGCCTCTCCTTCATCCGCGACATGAAGCGCGACGGTTTGAAATATGACGGCGGCAACGTCGTCAATCCGCGCGACGGCAACATCTGGAAGGCCAAGATGTCGGTGAGCCCCGACGGGCAGACGCTGACGATGCGCGGCTTCCTCGGCATCTCCCTGTTCGGCAAGGACGAGACCTGGACGCGCCTGCCGGACGCGAACCTCGCGCAGGTCGACCCCGGCATCATTGCCAAATACCTGCCCGCGCAGGCCGCCGCGACCAAGCCGCCCGCGCCCGCGGCGAAGAAGGGCGGTGCGATGATGGCGCCGGCGCCGAAGCAGTAAGGTTGCTTCCGTATTCTTTTGTAGCCCGCATGAGCGAAGCGATATGCGGGACCACTTGTCCCGGGTATCGCTGCGCTCACCCGGGCTACGGAATCGTCAATACGTCCGCGCCTTCTTGCAAGGCGAATAGAAGGTGCCGTTGCCGGCGACAACCCGTTCCAGGCATTGCCTCGGATCGGTGATCTCGCCGTCGACCTGAAAATAATAGGCCCGCGCGCCCAGGTTCAGGACATATTGTCCCGGCGCAAGTTCGAGTTCTGCATCTCCGGCGTGAAGCTCATACATGTCGGCTGTCGCCGGAATCGGCGCCGCCCGGAACGGGTAGGAGACGTTGCGGATGACCGCGACATCGTCTCCGCCACTCAGCGTCTTGCCTGCGGCGTCTGTCGAAAACTCCCTGACGATTTTCGCCACCAGCCGGACTTCGACGCGCTCCGGGATGGCGTTCACCGCTTCGCGGCGGAAGACAATGAATTTGACGCGACCGTTGGGCAGATGCGGCCGATCGGGCTTCTTGAATTCCGGTGAAATCGCGATCCGCATGTCCGGCGCCATGACGCTGATCGCATTCAACTCGGCGAGCGAACGATCATCAACGATGGCATAGATGCCGTAGTCGCTCGGAAGCACCCGCGTCGGTTTCGGGGGCGGCGCCACCGCGGTGACCATTTCCGGCTTGGTGACCGTGATCGTGTTCTCCGGCTTGGGCGGGACCTGCGCGATCTCCTGGGGTTGCGACGACATCAGCCGGCGCAGCGAGGCAATGTTGTCTCGCTGCGAGACGACGAGAACGACGGCGCCGGCGGCAAGCAGGATGGCCGCCGTGCGCTTGATCACCGGCCAGAGCGGGCCCGAGATTGTCGGCAGCTTGCTGCGGGATATCTCGATTCCCGGTCGTAGGACGGTCGCGTCGCCGGACAGGAGTTTGCCGCCTGTTTCAGTCGCCTTGGACGAATTGAGCTGGTGTTGCGGCAAACGCTCCAGCGGCGCCTGTTCGCGCGAGAACTTCTCGACCTCCTCGATTGCGACCTCGAGAGCCCGCTTCATCTGGTCGATGTTCTTGGCGTCGGCGTAGGTGAACTGCTCCAGCAGCTTGTAGCGGGCAAGGTCGTAGACGATCTGCCGTCTGAATTCCGCGTCGTCCTTCACCGTCTCGAGCATGCGCGAAATCACGAGCGCAAACTGAACCTCGTTGGCGGGCAAATCGGTCGGGTCCTGTTGGCCCGGGAGCAGCTCCTTCGAACTCATAGCGCTGACGGTCCAAGGCCTGCCACGCCGACACCCGATTTTCTATTTGAAGCAGCTGGTTAAAGGATGCGGTCGCGTCCGCGGCAATTTCGTACACGTCCCGACACGACAAGGAAAGCCTTCGAAAGAGCTGCGGCAAATCGCCGGCGCGCCCTGCATGCGGGGCGTGCAGGCCGGTCGAAGGCGCGGCTCCGGCCAGTAGTTCCCCGGAATGCGCGCTGGCGCCGGATTTGCATAGCTATTGGCAAAGCTGCAGGGGGATGAGTCGCCATTTCCACGCCCGTCGCAATTGTGCGGGGGGTGGGCGACCTTGTTCGTCCCCGCGCGGCGCTGACATCGATACGTGGGAAAACGACATGAGACTTGCAAGACCGTGTGCGGCGACGTTGCTGGGGCTGATGACGCTGCTGGCGACATCGGCGCTCGCGCGCGACGACGGGCGTTACGCCAACTCCCCATTAAAGCCCTGGTTCGAGAGCCTGCGCAGCGAATATGGGCAATGCTGCTCGGATGCCGACGGCTATGTCGTGGCCGACGTCGACTGGGAGTCCGATCGGGGCCGTTATCGCGTGCATCTCGACGGCGAATGGGTCGTCGTGCCCGACGGCGCCGTCATCACCGAGCCGAACAAGATCGGCCGCACCATGGTGTGGAAGCACTATATCGACGGCCACCCGCGCGTCCGCTGCTTCATGCCGGGCAGCATGACGTAGCCGTCCGACCGCCATTCGGGCGAGGCGCATCGTCAATCGGTCAGGACGACGATCTTCCCGCCGGCCGCGTTGTCCTCCATGCAGCGGTGGGCCTCCGCGATCTCCGCGAGGTGAAAGACCCGCCCGACCTGGACGCGAAGCGCGCCTGTTTCGATTTGCCGGACCAGGTCCTGCAACGGCGTCTGCATGAAATCGTCAGGGCCTCCGGAATAGACCGTGAGGCTCACGGCGTTGGGGATGACGTCCATCGGGCTGAACTGGTCGAACCACCATTTGTCCCCGACCATGCCCGTCATGCAGACGATGCCGTTTCGGCGCGCACATTGCAGCGAATCGGCCAGCGTGGTCGTGCCCACGAGTTCGAGCACCTTGTCGACGCCGCCTCCGCTCGCAGCGGTGACCTTCTCGGCGATCCGGCCGTCGTCGATGATGGCAAGGCCCGCTCCGGCGGCTCGCATCAGCTCCATGCGCGCGGGATTGCGCGTGGTGGAAATCACCTCTGCGCCGTGCTGGTTCGCGATGGCTGCAGCGGCAAGGCCGACCGAGGTCGTCCCGCCGCGGATCAGGAGCCGCTCGCCGCGCCTGAGTTGCAGAGCGGTGAACAGCGAGCCCCACGCAGTTTGGAGCATCTCCGGCAATGCGCCGAGGGCGTCCCATGGCAGCGTGGTCTCGAGAGACTGAACCTGGGTGGCGGGCACGCAGACATATTCCGCGTAGCTGCCGTCGAACTGCCGCCCCATGCCGCCCATGGCGGTCGCAACGATCTGGCCTTTGCGAAACCGGCCGCCCGGTGCCTCCTCGACGAGGCCGACGGCCTCGATGCCGAGCACGCGCGGGAAGCTCACACCCGGCGATAGTCCGCGCCGGGTGAAGAGCTCGGACCGGTTGAGGCCGAAGGCCTTGACACGAATAAGGACCTGATCCGACGCGGGCCTAGGCACGGGCCAATCCTCGACGCGCAGCACCTCCGGTCCTCCCGACTTGCGGATCACTGCTGCTTTCATCTGGGCCATGGCATCAAAGTCCCGTGTTGCTAGTTCGGTTGCAGATCGAGGCGCGGAGATTCATGCGCCGGTTCGGCGCGGGCTTCCGGAAAGCGGAGGCATGCCGTCGTTCCGTGGCCGGGGACCGATGTGATGATGAGCTCGCCGCCATGCGCGGCCATGATCTCCTGAACGATCGACAGGCCGAGGCCCGCGCCGTCGCGCGTCGTGTTGCCGGTCCGGAACGGCTCGATCGGCTGGTGCCGGAAATCCTGCGGAATGCCGGCTCCGTCATCACGGATCGATATGCTGCCGCTGCCGAGATTGGCGGTAATGTGCCGCGCGCCGCGGGCGTGGATCAGCGCGTTGCCGACGAGGTTGCCAAGCGCGCTGCGAACCGCGGCTTCGACCCCCTGGACGATGAAGGGGCCTTCGCCATCCTGTTCCAGCGAAAGCTCGATTCCGGAATCCAGCGCCGACGGGCTGAAATCGGCGAGAACGTCGAGCGTCACGACGGCAAGATCGATCGGCCGCTTCGCGATCGCATGGTTTTGCAGCCGGGCAAGGTCCAGCATGGCCGAGACCAGTGACGTCAGGCGACGGACGTCCCGCACGAGCTCGACCTTCAGGGCCGGTTCGGATACGTCCTCGATCTTCGCGCGCAGCAGCGTCAGCGGCGTGCGGAGCTGATGGGCGGCATTGCCGATGAAGCGGCGCTGCATCCTGATATAGGCGTCGATCTCGCCGAAGGCGCGGTTCAGCGCCTCGACCAGTGGCTTCAGCTCGGAGGGCACTTCGGACAGGGATATCGAACCTTGCGGGGCTGATGGATCGATCGCGAACGCGCGACGCGCGACCCGTTCGATACCTCGTGAGACGAAACGTGCGGCCAGGGCCGAACCGATGGCGACGGTCGCCGCAAAGGCCAGCGCCAGCAGAAAGATCGAAAAAATACTGCGAAAAAGGAAGTTCCGTGCGAGCCGACCGAACCGGACCTGAGGCTGTCCGACCATCATCGCAAGCTGCAACGAGCCCCGTTGCACGACGCCAAGGCAGAAGGTGCTCTTCTGGTCGAGGGTGTTGAAGACGGACGTGCCGACGGGCCCATGATAGGGAAACGCGAAGGGAAGGGCGGGCCGGCGTTCGCTGCCATACTCGCTGACCAGGTCGCCCGCGGACACGACGTACCAGAGGTTCGGGCTGTCGGCCTTCAATTCCTCGATGGCGGGAGTCGAACGGATGGCCAGGTTTTGCCCTTCGATCACCGTGGCGCGGTCGAGAATGGCAGCCACGACCCGGCACGCCCTGAACTCGCGTTCCTCCATCGGGTATCGCCAGATGAAGACGCAGAGCATGATCAGGAAGATGGTCGTGGCGGCGATGCCGAGCGACAGCGCAAATGTTCGGGCGATCGACGTCATCGGGGTTTTGCCAGCCGCATGATGTAGCCGATGCCTCGCATGCTGCGGATCTCGACGTCGCCGCCGAGCTCGGCCAATTTCTTCCTCAAGCGCGAGACCTGCGCTTCGAGCGTGTTGGACTCGATCTCGTCGTCGAAGCCGTAGATTTCCTCGATCAAGGCGGCGCGGGTGAGGACGCGGTCGCGCCGCATCAACAGCGCGCCGAGGATCAGCGCCTCGCGTCGCCGCAGCAGGATTTTCGTGTCGGCGACCACCGCCTCGTTGCTGCCGAGGTGCAGTTCGACATTGCCGAGCGACAACACCGAGGGGGCGAGCAGCCGCGGCCGCCGCAGCACGGCGCGCACCCGCGCAATCAGCTCCTGCGGCTCGAACGGCTTTCCGAGATAGTCGTCGGCGCCACCATTGAGGCCATCGACGATATCCTCCTTGGCGTCCTTGGACGTCAGCATGATGATCGCCGGGCGTTCCGGCGATCGGCTCAGCGCCGTGACCACCTGGAGCGCATCGCCGTCGGGCAGCATCCGGTCGACGATCGCGAGATCGTATTTGAAGTTGTCCAGCGCCTGACGGGCATCGGCAATCGAGCCGACGAGGTCGACGATGCCGTGCAATTGACCGAGCAGGCGGCTGACATAGGCGCCGATCTGCGGTTCGTCTTCGATCACGAGGGAGCGCACGCGGGTCGTCCTTGACTCTGCCGGAACGTCTGATCCTGGACCGTGACGCTCCCTGGCCGAACTCTGGCGTTTCGGCTCCTGCGCAGGGTTCCCATTAATGCAGCGAGCTTGGCGAATAAAAGGCGGGGGGCGAGGGGCCGGCCGACACTGACGGTCAAAGTTCTGCTGCGTGAGCGCGGCCCGGCAATGTTCGGGCAATGTTGACACGAGCGCCTCGCGGCGTGCGGGAATGTCGCAGGGACGGTCGCCCCTTGCAATCTTGGGGCAATTTTGCCCGACCACATGCTGAGGCTCCAACCACACCAGTCGACTCGGTCAGCAAGGCCGAGTCCGGGGCCCAGTAATGAAATATCTTGACGAAGCCGCTATCCGCCACACGGCGAATGCGCGGCGGTCGACCGCCTGTCTTGCCGCGCTCGGCGCGATCATCGCGTCTGCGCAGTCCGTATCGGCGCAAACCGCGTTCACGCTGCCGGCGCCGCCGTTCGAGCTGCCGATGCTGCCTTCACCGTCCGGCAACTGGACCGTCATGGTCGGCATCGGCGGAGAATACACGCCGGATTTCGTCGGATCGAAGAACGGGAAGTTGAGGCCGATCCCGATTTTCTCGATTCGCCGTGCCGGATCGGTCGACCAGTTTCGCGGGCCTCGCGACAGCGCGAGCATCGCGCTCCTCGACGTCGGCAATTTTCGCGCAGGGCCTGCGTTCAAATACGTCTCGTCGCGCAAGAGCGACAAATATTCCGAGCTGACTGGTCTTGGCGACGTCAAGGCCGCATACGAGCTCGGTGGTTTCGTCGAATATTATCCGGTCGACTGGCTGCGCCTGCGCAGCGAGTTGCGTCAGGGCATGGGTGGCCATACCGGCACGGTGGCCGACGTCTCCGCCGACGTCATCGTTCCCTTGATTCAGAGGCTCACGATCTCGGCCGGTCCGCGTTTCACCTGGAAGAGCACCAAGGCGACCGCGCCGTATTTCGGCGTCGACGCGGCGCAGGCGCTGGCATCCGGGCTGCCGACCTACGATGCCAAGGGCGGCGCGCACTCGGTCGGCTTCGGAAGCCAGGTGTCCTACCGCATCAATCCGCAGTGGGAGGTCCATGCCTATGTCGAATACGAAAAGCTGCTCGGGGACGCGGCGGACAGTCCGCTCGTCAAGCTGCGGGGATCGTCGAACCAGACCACGGTCGGGCTGGGCGCTTCCTATTCGTTCGATTTCAGAATTCGATAGCTCGCCATGCGCCGCAGCTTAATTCTATGTGTTGTCGTGGCGGTCGCTTCCGGCGTCCTCGGCGCCGCCGTGGCGTTCGAGACGCGCGCAAGCCGACTCCAGGCGATCAAGACCGTCGGCATCGTCTCGGCCGTCGGCGAGGAAATGAGCTTGACGCAAGCGGGCCTGACCGAGCCAGGCGCGGCAGGGCAGAGCGTTTCGATCAGCGCATGGGGCCTGGACGAGCTGATCGTCCAGCAGGCGGCCAAGCTGCTGAGCGGACGCTTTCGCGTGCAGCCGGTGACCTATCGGCGCGCCGCGTTCGCCGCAGTCAGGGATTCGGCGGTTACGCCCGTCAATCTGCTGCGCAGCGATCCATTCAAGGAACTGGTTCGCACCGACGTCGTGCCCCAGGGGCTCGATGCCTATATCGTCATCACAAGGGCACGATCGAAACTCGGCAACGGCCGCAACGTCGAGGGCATCGGGCTCGCCCAATACCGGACGCTGCTTGTAGATTACGGCCTGATCCACGCGCTCTACGAGGTGCGCGTGATCGACGGCAAGTCGTTCGACGTGATCGAGAAGCGGGCGGCCGCGCCGCTCGATAACACCGGGACCATGCGGCTCGCCGGCCCGAGTGGGCCGGTCGACGAGACGTTTGATGGCCCGGCTTCGGGTGAACGGCTGCGCGCGGCGATTGCGGATCTCATCACACGCAGCCTTCCGCTCACGCTGGGCGACATGCATCTCACCGATGGACGGTAATGGTCATGAGATCAGGTCCGGCAGCATGACGTAAGCGTCGCGCCTAGAATTTATAGGTCACGCTGCCGAGCACGGTGCGGCCGATGCCGAGGAAGCAGTCGCCGCGCGCCAGGCAGGTGGTGACGTGACGCTTGTCGAACAGATTGCTGGCATTGACCTGAAGCCGCCAGGGGCCGGTCTCGTAACGAACCAGGGCATCGAACAGGGTGTAATCGGGCGTGCGGAGGGTGTCCGTGCCGTCCCATGAGGTGCCGATGTAGCGCACGCCGCCGCCGAGCGTGACGCCGGGCAGGCCGAGCTGGGAGAGGCGGTACTTCGCCCAGAGCGAAGCCTGGTGGTCCGGCACGGTCTCGACATGCTTGCCGGAATTGTCGCCGCTCTCCACGCGGGCATCGAGATAGGTGTAGGCGCCGATCAGGTCGAGCTCCGGCGTGATGCGCGCCAGCACCTCGAGCTCGGCGCCGCGGATGCGGACCTTGCCGGTCTGGATCGAGAACCGGTCATCGTTGGGGTCGCTCGTCAGCCGGTTCTTCTCGGTGGTGTCGAAGATCGCGCCGTTGATCGCATGGCCTGGCATCGGATTGTACTTGAAGCCGAGCTCCACCATCTCGCCGCGCTGCGGCACGCAAGTAGCGGCGCAGACGCCGCTGCCGAACACCGGGTTGAACGATTGCGCATAGGTCACGTAAGGCGTGACGCCGAACGGCAATTCGTACATCAGCGCGGCGCGGCCCGTGGTCGCCTGGTAATTCTCGACCGGAGAGCCCTGCGTATCACTGGTGACGTAGTCGTGGCGCAGGCCGAGCACGGCGAGCCACGGCCCGAGCCGCAACTGGTCCTGTGCGTAGAGGCCGAGCTGGCTCTGGCGGAGATCCGGCTCGGGAGACATCGCCGGCGCGGTCACGCCGCGGTAGACCGGGGCGTAGAGATCGAACGGCGTCGAATCCGTAGCGAAGCCGGATTGCGCGCGTTCACTGAATGCGCGGTAATCGACGCCGAGCAACAGCTTGTGTGCGACCGGGCCGGTGTGCAGTTTCAGCTCGGCATTGCTGTCCGAGGTCAGGTTGTCCTTGACCGTCTCGCGGCTCCATACGCTGCGTGCGACGGTGCGTCGGCCGGAATCGAGAAACGGATAGTTCGGATCGCTTGGATCGACGAAGTGCAGATCCGGCCAGGTCGAGCGGTAGATGCCCTCGACATGGGCGAAGCGCAGGTTCTGCCGGATCTTCAGGCCATCGCTGAAGCTGTGCTCGAACAGGCTGCTGATCGCGCCCGTCTCGGTCTGGTATTTGTCGAAGCCCGGCTCGCCGGCAAAACGCTGCACCGGAATGAATCCGTTGGGGCCGGCAAACAGCGTGCCCTCATGCGGCAGAAACGCCGTGGAAGAGCCGGTCGCGTCCTTCTGGTAGGTGCCGAGCACGGTCCAGCTCGTGGTGTTGGTCGGCCGCCAGGTCAGCGACGGCGCGAGCAGGATGCGGTCGTCCTTGACGTAGTCGGTCTGCGTGTTGCTGTCGCGGTAGACGCCGATGAAGCGATAGAGCCACTCGCCGTCTTTGGTCAGCTTTCCCGTGGAATCGAGCTGTACCTGCTTGCGGTTGAAGCTGCCATATTGCACGCCGATCTCGCTGGCGGCTTCCGCCTGCGGCCGCTTCGAGACCAGGTTCAACAGGCCAGCCGTCGAAGTGTCGCCGTAGAGCACGGACGAGGGGCCGCGCAGCACCTCGATGCGCTCCAGCGTATAGGGGTCCGGCCGCCATTCGTTGAAATTGTTGGTGTTCACCATGCGCGTGCCGTCGAGATAAATGTTCGGGTCCTGGCCGCGGATGCGCGGATAGTCGCCGCGCGAGTCCGCGCCGTAGGCGTCGGCGAACACGCCGGGGACATAACGCAGCGCTTCCTGCACGGTGGTCGCGCCCTGGTCGGTGACGCGGTCGGCGGTCACCACGGTGATCGATTGCGGCGTCTCGCGCAGCGGCGTGTCGGTCTTGGTGCCGGTGCCGCTGCGGGTCGCGACGTAGCCGTGGACGGGGCTCGTCGCGGTCTCCGCGCCCGTGCTCGCGCCGGCTGCCGGTGCATCGGCGTTCGACGGCGCGCGCTCGGCCTGACGACGGCGGCTTGCCGCCTGCGCGGCCTGGCGGGAGCGAAGCGGACGTGTACGTGCCGTCGGCCGCGACGATGACTGCTCGACGACGACGGCAGGCAATTCCCGCGACGATGATTGCGCCTCGGCGGGCGCTGCGTCCATCAAGCCTGCCAGCAGCGGCAGCGCGCCGCCGATCAATCCCGCCGTCGTCCTCAGATACGTTGTCATTCGCGACCCCATCATTTGCGGGGCGACGACTAACAAGCGCGGTGTGGAGCTTGAAGTGCAGGAGGGGCGCAATGCCCCTCAATCATCGGATTTGGAATTAGTATTCATATAAATCGGGCGCGCGCCGATTGATGCCGGCGCGCGAATGCGTGAATGAGAGAATGGAGAAGCGCGTCTTGTCGCGGCGTAGACCAACGCGCTTCGATCGCCCCCGCGTGATTTGCCTGCAGTCGCCGCAAGGCATTGTGGATGCGCAGGTCGCCTGACGCAGGGGCCCGCCCTACGCGCGGCCTGACGGCAGGCTCCGTTTGACCCGTGGCGAGAGCGAAACGGCTCCGTTGATCGCGCCGGCACGGGCCGCTTCCGTCGCGAGATACTGATTGCCCCATGTCCAGAGCATGCGAACGACCGGTTCGAGCGAGCGGCCAAGCGCCGTCAAGGAATACTCGACCCGCGGCGGGACCTGTGCGTATATCTCGCGATGAATGAGGCCGTCCGCCTCGAGCTCGCGGAGCTGGCGTGTCAGCATGCGCTGCGTGATCCGGGACAGGCGCCGCTTGAGCTCGTTGAAGCGAATCGTATCGTCGAGCAAGTGATAAAGAATCACGCCCTTCCACTTGCCGTCGATCAGATCGAGGGTGGCCTCCACGGGGCATCCCACGGCACAATCATAGGTCTTGCCGCCGAGCTTCTGCATAGTTCACTCCGTGATACTAGAGGACTGGCCTGTGCGTAATTGTCAGTCCCTAAATTAGCGCGCATCGTAGCTCTCGCAAAGATCGATATCGGCGAGGCGGTGACGAACGAGCCACCGCTTCGGCTCGCATAGGGTCTCTGCATTCAAATTCTGCGGCGGCAACCGGCGCAGACCGGGCAAACGCGCGCCGGAATAATCATAGAAAACACAGGGAGGGAGCGGTGCGAAGCGTGAGGAGAGGAATTCTACTCGTCATTTTTCTGTCGGCCGCAATCGTCACGGGCGCAGCCTGTGCGGAGAGCGGAAGCGGCAACGCGGAAGTCTTCGCGAAGCTCCCGCAGTCGGTCGGCAACATTGCGTTTACGCCGGACAATCAGCTGATCTTCAGCCACCATCCATTCTTCAGTCCCGACATTCGTGTCGCGCGGCTGACATCGCCGACGACGTTTGAGCCGTTTCCAAATGCCGAGTGGAATACGCCACGAAAAGGAACCGATCAGTACCTCGATAACGTGCTGGGCCTTCGTTCTGACGAAAGCGGTGTCGTGTGGATCATCGACATGGGATTCCGGACGCAGATCACGCCGAAGCTGGTCGGCTGGAACACGCGCACGAACAGGCTGGAGCGCATCTATTACATGCCGGAGCCCGTGACGGTGAAAGGTTCGCAGCCGCAGGATATCGTGATCGACCAGAAGCACCGGAAGTTCTACATCGCCGACGAAAACATCGGGCCTGGCGGCGATGGGTCTCACGCTGCGATCATCGTCATCGATATGGATACGGGTGTCGCACGACGCGTGCTGGACGGCGATCGATCCACTGTCCCGGAAAATGTGCCGATCACCGTAGATGGTAATGACCTGACGGTGCCCGGCAAGGACGGCAAGCCTTCGCTCATCAAGGTCGGCTGCGACGGCATCACGATGGATGCCAGGTCCGAATGGGTCTATTTCGCGCCACTCAGCGGCCGGTCGCTGTATCGCATCAAGGCCATCGACCTCGGCGACGAGAAGCTACCCCCCGAAGAGCTGAGCGCGAGGGTGGAACGCTACTCGGACAAGCCGAACAATGGCGGCCTGTCGATCGACTACGCGGGCAACATCTACCTGACCGCGGTCGAGACCAAGTCGATTGGTGTAGTCGGGACCGATCGGAAGTATCGCACCTATCTGAGCGATCCAGACATGGTGTGGCCGGACGGGATTACTGCCTCTGCCGACGGGTACATGTACGTGTCCGCGTCTCAGGTATCCGCAGCCGCCATGTTCCATGGCGGAAAGGCGGAAAACAAGACGCCGTATCTGATCTATCGGTTCAAGCCGATCGCAGCAGGCTATATCTCACGCTGACGGCGAGAGCGACGACCCCGGCAAGGGACAGCCGGGGTCGGAAACTATCTCAGCGTTCTTCGCTGGTCGCGTTGGCGCTCGCGAGCCGCTTGACGCGCGGCGACAGCACCGAGATCTGCGCAGGCGAGGCGGGCATGCCCGCGACGATCATCGCGGGCGCGGCCGACTGCTCCTCGACGCCGGCGCCGCCGAGGACCTGGACTTGCGTCGCCGAGATCGGAAACGACGTCACTTCGTAGGAGGGAAGCTCGGTGGCGAATGCACCGGACGAGCTCGCAATCATCGTGCCGAGAACGGCAATCATCGAAAGAACGCGCATGGGAAAATCTCCGTGGAAGATGGCAATCGGAGGTTTGGTCGCGGCGAGGACGCGACAGGTTCGCTCGTATGCGAACGTTCGGTCACCGTCGGCGGAGATATTTGGTTGCGTGATTCGCGCGCAATGAAGCGAAGACGAAATGCTTCGCTGAAGTGTTTCAGGATTGTTTCGCCGCCGCCGGCCTTCAGGTCACCGGCGCCGGATTGAACAGCGTCAGGTCGTTGTGGATGCCCCAGCGGTCCGACCACGGCTTGATACGGCCGCTGGCGACATCCAGGATCAGGCGGAACAGGTCCCAGCCGGTTTCCTCGATGGTCTGCTCGCCGGTGGCGATGCGGCCGGCGTCGAAATCGATCAGGTCCTTCCAGCGCCGTGCCAGCTCGCTGCGGGTCGCGACCTTGATGACGGGCGCTGCCGCAAGGCCGTAAGGCGTGCCGCGGCCGGTGGTGAACACCTGCAGCGTCATGCCGGAGGCGAGCTGGAGCGTGCCGCAGATGAAGTCGGAGGCGGGGGTGGCCGCGAACAGCATGCCCTTCTGCGTCGCCTTCTCGCCGGGTGCGAGCACGCCGGTGATCGCGGATGAGCCGGACTTGACGATCGAGCCCAATGATTTTTCGACGATGTTGGCGAGCCCGCCCTTCTTGTTGCCGGGCGTGGTGTTGGCGCTGCGGTCGGCGCCGCCGCGGGCCAGATAGGAGTCGTACCAGGCCATCTCGCGCACCAGCGCGCGGCCGACGTCTTCATTGATGGCGCGCCGGGTGAGCAGCTGGATCGCATCGCGCACCTCGGTGACTTCCGAGAACATCACGGTGGCGCCGGCGCGCACCAAGAGGTCGGCGGCGAAGCCGACGGCGGGGTTCGCGGTGACGCCGGAGAAGGCGTCGCTGCCGCCGCATTGCAGGCCGATCACGAGGTCGGACGCCGGGCAGGTCTCGCGGGTGCGCGCGTTGAGGATCTTCAGGCGCGCCTCGGCCTGGGTCATGATGGCGTCGACGATGGCGCCAAAGCCGTCGAAGGCCTCGTCCTGCATCCGCACGATGGCATCGCTGATCCCTTCCGGCACCAGCCGCTCGGGCGCGAGCTTTTCGCATCCCAGGCTGATGACCAGAATCTCGCCGCCGAAATTCGGGTTGAGCGCGATGTTTTGCAGCGTGCGGATCGGAACCACCGCATCGGGGGCATTGATCGCGACGCCGCAGCCATAGGCGTGGGTCAGCGGTACGACGTCATCGACGTTCGGATACTTTGGGAGCAGCTCGGCGCGGATGCGCTTCACCGCATATTCCATCGTGCCCTTGACGCATTGCACGGAGGAGGAGATGCCGAGGATGTTCTTGGTGCCGACCGAGCCGTCCGGATTGCGGAAGCCTTCGAAGGTGAAACCTTCGAGCGGCGGCAGGGGCGCGGGCACGGCGGTCGAGATTTCGAGCTTGTCCAGCGCTGGGGCCTCCGGCATGCGGATGCGCGCCTCGTCCACCCATTCACCGGCCAGGATCGGCGAAAGCGCGTAGCCGATCACCTCGCCGTAGCGGATGATCGGCTGGTCTTGTGCGATGTCGACCAGCGCCGTCTTGTGCCCCTGCGGCACGAAGGCGCGCAGCGTCAGCCCGCAGGCAAAGCGGGAGCCGGCGGGGAGCCCGAAATCATTGACCACGATCGCGACATTGTCGCGCTCGTTGAGCTTGATGTAGCGGGGCTGCTCTTTCGCTGCGACTGACTGGTCCATTGGCTTTGCCTCAGAAGCTGAAGTCGTAGGGTGGGCAAAGGCGCAACGCGCCGTGCCCACCATGCTTCACACCGAACGTAAGCGGTGGGCACGCTTCGCTTTGCCCACCCTACGATATCTTCCCCGTGGTTAACCCGGATAGGTGTAGGCCGTCTTCACGGTCGTGTAGAACTCGCGCGCATAGGAGCCCTGCTCGCGGGCGCCGTAGCTCGAGCCCTTCCGGCCGCCGAACGGCACGTGATAGTCGACGCCGGCGGTCGGCAGATTGACCATCACCATGCCGGACTCGCTGTTGCGCTTGTAGTGCGAGGCGTATTTCAGGCTCGAGGTGCAGATGCCGGAGGCGAGGCCGAACTCGGTGTCGTTGGAGATCGCCAGTGCCTCGTCGTAGTCCTTGGCGCGGATCACTGCGGCGACGGGGCCGAAGATCTCCTCACGCGCGATGCGCATGTTGTTGTTGGCCTCGGTGAACAGCGCCGGCTGGAGGTAGTGGCCGGGCGTCTCGCGCTTGAGCAGTTCGCCGCCGAAGGCAAGCTTGGCGCCCTCGTCCTGGCCGATCTTGATGTAGCGCAGGTCCTGGTCGAGCTGGCTCTGGTCGACCACCGGGCCGATATGCACGCCGGCCTTGAGCGCGTCGTCGACCGACAGCCCCTTCAGGCGCTCGGCCACCGCCGCGACGAAGCGGTCATGGATGCCTTCGGTCACGATCAGGCGCGAGGAGGCGGTGCAGCGCTGGCCGGTGGAGAAATAGGCGCCGTTGACGGCGACCTCGACGGCGGTCTTGAGATCGGCGTCGTCGAGCACCACCAGCGGGTTCTTGCCGCCCATCTCGAGCTGGAACTTCTTCATCGGGTTCGAGAGCACGCAGGCCTGCGCGATCTTGCGGCCGGTCTGCACCGAGCCGGTAAAGGAGATCGCGGCGACATCCGGATGATCGAGCAGGGTCTGGCCGACCACCGAGCCGGAGCCGACCACGAGGTTGAACACGCCTGCCGGAATGCCGGAGCGGGTGATGATCTCGGACAGCGCATGTCCCGAGCCCGGCACCAGTTCGGCCGGCTTGAACACGACGGTGTTGCCGTAGCAGAGCGCGGGCGCGATCTTCCAGGCCGGAATCGCGATCGGGAAATTCCAGGGCGTGATCATGCCGATGACGCCGACCGGCTCGCGGGTGAGCTCGACGTCGAGGCCGGGACGGACGGAAGCGCCCTTTTCGCCGATCAGGCGCAGCGCTTCGCCGGCGAAGAACGCAAAGATCTGGCCGGCGCGGGCGACCTCGCCGATGCCCTCGGGGAGCGTCTTGCCTTCCTCGCGGGCGAGCAGGCGGCCGAGCTCTTCCTTGCGGGCGAGGATTTCGAGGGAAATCTTGTTCAGCGCGTCATAGCGCACCTGTGGCGTCGACTGCGCCCAGGCGGGGAAGGCGGCTTTCGCGGCGGCGATCGCCTTCTCGGTCTGCGCCTTGTCGGCCTTGGCGTACTCGCCGACGAGGTCGTTGGTGTTGGAGGGGTTGATATTCTTGGTGACGCCGGAGCCGTCGACCCACTCGCCGCCGATGAAGTTCTTCAGGATTGCCGTCATCTATCGTCCTCCGAATTTTCTAACGCACGAGGCACGGGCGCTTGTCGTCAAACGTCCAGCCCGGGATCAAGTCCTGCATGGCAATAGCGTCATCCCGGGCGCCAAGTCCATGCTGCTTGTAGAGGTCATGCGCGGCTTCGATGGCTGCCCGGTCGATTTCGATGCCCAGGCCCGGCCTGTCGGGCACCGCGATCTTGCCGCCGGTGATCCGGAGCGGCTCCCTGGTCAGCGCCTGGCCATCCTGCCAGATCCAGTGGGTGTCGATCGCGGTGACCTTGCCGGGGGCGGCGGCGCCGACATGGGTGAACATGGCGAGCGAAATGTCGAAATGGTTGTTGGAGTGCGAGCCCCAGGTCAGGCCGTTGTCGCGGCAGGTCTGGGCGACGCGCACCGAGCCCTGCATGGTCCAGAAATGGGGGTCGGCGAGCGGAATGTCCACCGCGCCGAGGCGCAGCGCATGGGAGAGCTGCCGCCAGTCGGTGGCGATCATGTTGGTCGCGGTCGGCAGGCCGGTGGCGCGGCGGAACTCGGCCATGATCTCGCGGCCGGAGAAGCCGGCCTCGGCGCCGCAGGGATCCTCGGCATAGGCGAGGATGCCGTGCATGTCCTTGCAGAGGCCGATTGCCTCGTCGAGCGACCAGGCGCCGTTGGGGTCCAGGGTGACGCGGGCGTTGGGGAAGCGTTTTGCGATCGCGGTGACGGCCTCGATCTCCTGCTCGCCGCGCAGCACGCCGCCCTTGAGCTTGAAGTCGGCGAAGCCGTAGTGGTCGTGGGTGGCTTCCGCAAGCCGCACCACCGTCGCCGGCGTCATCGCCTCCTGGTGGCGCAGATTGAACCATTCCGGCTTGCCGGTCTCACCCTTGACGTAATCGAGCTTGCTCTTGCGCCGGTCGCCGACGAAGAAGAGATAGCCGAGCGTCTCGACGCTGTTGCGCTGCTGGCCCTCGCCGAGCAGCGCCGCCACGGGGAGCCGGAGATGCTGGCCGAGCAGGTCGAGCAGCGCGGACTCCACCGCGGTGACGGCATGGATCATCACGCGCAGGTCGAATGTCTGCTTGCCGCGGCCGCCGGCGTCGCGGTCGGCGAAGGCGGTGCGGATGTCGGCCAGGATGTTGTTGAGCGCGCCGACGGTCTTGCCGATCACGAGATCGCGTGCGTCCTGGAGCGTCTGCCAGATCTTCTGCCCGCCGGGCACCTCGCCGACGCCGGTGTGACCGGCATTGTCGGTGAGGATGACGATGTTGCGGGTGAAGAACGGCGCATGTGCGCCGCTCAAGTTGAGGAGCATGCTGTCGCGGCCCGCGACCGGGATCACCTGCATCGATGTGACGACCGGTGCACCAGAGACGTCAGTCTGGGCCATCGCACGCTCCTCCCTGTTGTCGTCTGTTATTCTGCCGCCTGTTGTGTCGATCGAATGGCGGGCAGATTTTTCACCAACGCGGTCAGTTCCGCGACCTCCTGCTCGGTGAGGTCGGTGAGCGGCGGGCGGACCGGGCCGGAATCGCGGCCGATCACCTTCATGCCGGCCTTGATGATCGAGACCGCATAACCCTTCTTGCGGTTGCGGATCGCGATCAGCGGCAGGATGAAATCCTTCAGACCGGCATGGATCGTCTCATGGTCGCGCTTGCGCACGGCGGCGTAGAAATTGATGGCGAATTCCGGAACGAAGTTGAACACCGCCGAGGAATAGGTCGTCACGCCCATGTCGAGATAGGGCAGCGCGAAGGTCTCCGCGGTCGGCAGGCCGCCGATATAGGTCAGGCGATCGCCGAGCTTGGTGTAGACGCGGGTCATCAGCTCGATGTCGCCGATGCCGTCCTTGTAGCCGACCAGGTTCGGACAGCGCTCGGCGAGGCGGGCGAGCGTGTCGGGCTGGAGGATGGCGTTGTCGCGGTTGTAGACGATGACGCCGATCTTCACGGAAGCGCAGACCGCCTCGACATGGGCGGCAAGGCCGTCCTGCTCGGAATGGGTGAGATAGGGCGGCAGCAGCAACAGGCCGTCGGCGCCGGCCTTTTCCGCGCCGATCGCGATCTCGCGCGCGATCGCGGTGCCGTAGCCGGTGCCGGCGAGCACGGGCACGCGGCCCTTGGTCTCGTCGACGGCGATCTTGACCACCTGCGGGACCTCGGTCGGCGTCAGCGAGAAGAACTCGCCGGTGCCGCCGGCGGCGAACAGACCAGCGACGTCATAGCCGCACAGCCAGTCCATGTTGGCGCGGTAGGTCGCCTCGTCGAACGAGTAATCCGCCTTGAACGGCGTGACGGGGAAGGACAGGAGGCCCGATCCGATCTTCTGGGCCATTTCCTGCGGGGTCATCTTGCTCATGGGCGCTGCTCCCTTCTCTAGTGTTGTCGCGGACGCAACTGAAGCCGCACGTCCATGCGCCGTTGTTTAGGAGACCGTTCGATGCGCGTCCAAGCCAAAGCCTATATCGACCGATGCGGATTCAGCATCAATCTTCCACCATCTCGGCCGAGGACAATTCGCTCGCGATCTTCACCAGGGCGGAGAGCAGCGGATTCTCGTCGTCGCGGCGCCAGACCATGAACAGCTCGACTGGAACGCGGCTGCGCAGCTTCAGCGGCCGCAGGCGGACGTCGGCGATCTTCAGGCTCGCCGCCGCCGCCGGCACGATGGCGAGGCCGAGGCCGGCGCGGACCATGGCGAGGATCGAGTGGATCTGGCTCAGGTGCTGGACGTAGCGCGGCAGCACGTCGGCGCGGGTGAACAGCGCCACCAGCAGGTCGTGAAAATAGCGGCTCTCATAGGGCGAATACATCACGAAGGGCTGGTCGTCGAAATCCTTGATGGTGACGCTCTCGGCGCTCGCCAGCGGATGCTTCTTGGGGATCGCGGCCAGCAGGGGCTCGGCGACGACGCGGCGGCTGGCCACTTCGGGGCGCGCGATCGGCGGCCGCAACAGCCCGGCGTCGATCTGGCCGGAGCTGAGCGCCTCGAACTGATCGCCGGACACCATCTCCTTCAGCGAGAAATCGACTTCGGGCAGCTTGGCGCGGCAGGCGGCGACGAGTTCCGGGAGGAAGCCGTAGGCGGCAGCCGCCGTGAAGCCGATCTTCAGCGAGCCGGTCTTGCCGAGCGCGATGCGGCGGGCGACCTGCGAGGCGCTTTCGGCGAGCTTCAGGATGCGCCGCGCCTCCGGCAGGAAGCTGCGCCCGGCCGGGGTCAGCCGGACCGAGCGGCTGGTGCGCTCGAGCAGCGGCGCGTCGATGATGTGCTCGAGCACCTGGATCTGCCGCGACAGCGGCGGCTGGGTCATGTTCAGCCGCGCGGCGGCGCGGCCGAAATGCAGTTCTTCGGCCACCGTGACGAAACAGCGGAGCTGGTTGAGGTCGAACATCGATACATGCCTTAGATGAATAAGGCGTTTCCCCGGCACTTCTAGCATCGATCATCCCCGAAACAAAGACGGCGGCTGTGGGAGCCGCCGTAAGTTGCCTGGTCCGCTCCGATGATCTCGGAGCGCTCAGGAGGAACGTTTGAGCACCACCCGCTCGATCTTGCCCACGACCACGAGATAGGCGAACGCGGCGACCAGCGCGTWGGCGCCGACGAACAGCAGTGCGCCGTTGAACGAGCCGGTCGCAGCCAGGATGTAGCCGATCACGATCGGGGTGGTGATCGAGGAGAGGTTGCCGAAGGTGTTGAACAGGCCGCCGGAGACGCCGCCGGCTTCCTTCGGCGAGGTGTCGGAGACGACCGCCCAGCCGAGCGCGCCGATGCCCTTGCCGAAGAAGGCGAGCGCCATGAAGCCGACCACCAGCGCCTGGCCGTCGACATAATTGCAGGCGATGATCGACATCGACAGCAGCATGCCGCCGACGATCGGAATCTTGCGCGCCATGGTCAGCGAGCCGGTCTTGCGCAGGATCGCGTCCGAGATGATGCCGCCGAGCACGCCGCCGATGAAGCCGCACAGCGCCGGCAGCGTCGCGACGAAGCCGGCTTGCAGGATCGACAGCCCGCGCTCCTTGACGAGGTAGACCGGGAACCAGGTCAGGAAGAAATAGGTCAGCGTGTTGATGCAGTACTGGCCGAGATAGACGCCGAGCATCATGCGGTTGGAGAGGAGCTGGCGGATGTGGTCCCAGCCGGAGCCGGAGTCCGGCGCGCGCTCGTGCCTCACGTCGTCTTTGGGCGCGTCGAGGTCGACCAGCGCGCCGCCCTCCTTGATGTAATCGAACTCGGCTTCGTTGATGCCGGGATGCTCCTTCGGGCCGTAGATGGTCTTGATCCAGACCAGGCCCATGATCACGCCGAGCGCACCCATCACGAAGAAGACGTAGCGCCAGCCGTAGTCGTGCGCGATCCAGCCCATCAGCGGCGCGAAGATCACGGTCGCGAAATACTGCCCGGAATTGAAGAAGGCCGACGCGGTGCCGCGCTCGTTGCCGGGAAACCAGGCCGCGACGATGCGGGCGTTGGCGGGGAAGGAGGGCGCTTCCGCGATGCCGACCAGGAAACGCAGGCCGAACAGCACGATGATGGCGGTGCCGGCGCTGAAGAAGCCGACCCAGCCCTGCATCATCGTGAACAGCGACCAGACGATGATGCTGAAGGCATAGACGAGGCGCGAGCCGTAGCGGTCGAGCAGCCAGCCACCCGGCACCTGCGCGATCACATAGGACCAGCCGAAGGCCGAGAAGATGTAGCCCATGGCGACGGGATCGAGATGGAGCTCCTTGGAGAGCGCGGGGCCGGCGATCGAGAGCGTGGCGCGGTCGGCATAGTTGACGGTCGTGACCAGGAACAACATGGTCACGATGAACAGCCTGACGCGAGACCTCCTCACGTCCGCTGCGGACACAACTGCGCTCATCATGCGCCTCCTTGCAATTTGAAACGTTTCCTCAACACGACTCCTAGAGGCGCGCGCGGCAAAGTGTCCAAGTTGAAGGGAGTATCGATCGATACCGTTTTTGGATCGATGGAACGGCAGGCGGCGGGAACGGTGCGTGGTGATGGCGAACGCGCGCGCCACGCACTCAATCGTCGTCCTGGCGAAAGCCAGGACCCATTACCCCAGGAGGAAGTTGTGGCGCGCGCTGGCAATGATCAATCTTCGCCAAATTGCGCTCGGTGGTAATGGGTCCTGGCTTTCGCCAGGACGACGCGTGGAAAGAGACAGCGTCGGCTACTGCCGCGCGCTCGGCAGCAGCTGCGGCAGCAATCCCCGCGTCACCGGCGGCGGCACGGCGTCCAGCCCGAGCACGGCGCTGGCGGCCGGCAGCGTGGCGTCGGCCATCGCGGCGTGGCCTTCGGCGCTTGGATGCACGGCGCCGCCATAGACGGCGGAGAGCACGCCCCAGGTCGCATCGTGGATGTCGGTCGGCTGGCTCGCGGCCGGCAAGCCTTGCGGATAGGTCATCGCAGCAAAATAGCTGTCATTGGCGTCGCGGATCCAGCGCGCACGCGGCAGATAGGCGCGGTACTCCGAGGCGCCGCGGCCGCACAGCATCGGCTGGCTGGCCGCGCTGACAATGTCCGGATTGAAGCTCTGGCCGTTCTCGGCGAAGCAGGTGCGGTCGAATTCGGGATCGTTGCCGGCATGGGCGCAGAAGCCGTGATCGGCGAACGCCGCCTGGTGCGAGTCCACGAACGTCATGCGATCGGCTTCGGGATCGCGGCACAGCGCGCCGCGCGTGCAGGTGGCGAGGCCCTTCAGCTGCGGCAGGAATTCGGTGTCGACGAAGGTCGAGACGCGAGCGAGACGCTGCGGATCGGCGTTGAAGGACGGATGGATGTCGAACCCGGCGCGGCCGCCGCGGCAGGGCACGCCGCCATCGGCGAGCGCCGGATTGGCATAGGAGACGTAGACGACGTGCGAGAGGTCGCCGCCGACGAGCGGCTTCAGCGCCTCGCGCAGCTTGACGAAGTTCTGCGGCAGCTCGCGCGCCAGCGCATCGCGGGATTCGTCGACGCTCGCCATCACGCCGGAGCGGCGGAACAGCGCGCGCTCGGTCGCGGTGTCGACGATGACGTCGGCGACGAGACCGGAGAAGTAGACATCATTGGCACCGACCGAGAGCAGCACGAGGTCGAGCGTGCGGTCCGGCTGGCGCTTTTTGGCGGCGGCGAGCGCTTCGCGCAGCTCGGCGACCTGCGCGCTCACGCTGGTCTGGCAGGTGCCGTTCTTGCCGGGCAGGCACTCGCGGGCGCGCTGCGAGCCGAGCAGCCCGTCGCCGATGCTGGCGCCGGTGCAGGCGAGCGGCAGAAAGGTCACCGCGATGTGGGTGTAGCGCACGGCGAGCGCGAGCGCGGTGCGGGTCTGGTAGCTGTAGAGCGAGCGGTGGCAGGACGAGTTGAGCCAGAGCGCGCCGTAGCGCTGCCAGTTGGCGAGCGTATCGGGCGCCTCGCAGGCGCGCCCGCCCTTGTAGCCGGCGCGGCTCGGCCGGTAGTACTGCGCGCCGGCGGTGCCGAGATAGGAGCGGAAGCAGAAGCCTTCGTCGGACAAGGCCAGCGGCCGGTCCGGATTGCCTTCGCCCGAGGCGATGCTGTCGCCCAGGCCGGCGATGAAGACGTCGCGGACCTGGATCTCGGTCTGGATACGCTGGGTCGGATCGGAGCCGGAGGAGACGTCGACGGTTGCGACCGTCTGCTTGCCGTAGCGGACGCGCAGATTGATCGGCTCTGCGCAGTCGAAGGTCGAGGTCTGCGGCCCGTCGCCGTCATCGAACGACCAGGCACAGGTGGCTCCGACCGGCACCGCGCCGGCCAGGCGCACGGTGACGGGGTGGTCGGCCGGGGTGATGTAGTTTTCCTTCACGTTGTCGCGATTGCAGGGCTGATTGAGCCGGCCCTGGAGGTCGATGCAGAGCCGGTTGACCATGTTGCGGGCCCAGCCGCGGCCTTCGCTCTGGATCTCCAGCGACTGCTCGGCGGCGAGGATGCTGCGGTTGCGCGCGTTCTCGACATGAAGCAGGAAGTCGCGATCCTCGCGGAACAGCCGGAAACGGTTGCGCACCTCCCAGCTGATCTGCATGGCGCCCGCGTCCTGTGCGGCCGCGCGCTCGAGCGGCAAGGCGGTGAGCAGCCCGGCAAGCAGCAGGACGCCAGCGAGAAAAGGACGAAGGGATACAGGGATCATGGCCCGCGTCTTCAACGGCAAAGTTGAGGCGGAAATAAGAGAGCAACTGTTCCCCCGCCTGCACCCTTTGTCTGACGGTTTTGCAGGCCGCCGTCCAGCGGCCTGGGGCTTGCTGATCCTACCGTTTGCTGGCCTGCCGCAGCGACCGTTCGCGCTCCATCGCTGCCACCTGCTTGGGCAGGTTGGTCTGCGCGCAGGCCTCGGCCAGCCGCCGGCGCTCCTGCCAGGGCTCCACGACGTTCATCCAGAGCTCGCGCGCGCCCATGATGGAGATGGCGAGACCGAACGGGATCACGAAATAGAGGATGCGGAAGACCAACAGGGTCGCCAGCAACTGCTCGCGGCCGAATTCGGGCAGCGCCACCAGCATGGCGGCATCGAACACGCCGATCGAGCCGGGGGCATGGCTGGCAAAGCCGAGCAGCGTCGCCAGGATGAACACCACGGCGAGCGACAGGAAATCGATCGGCGGGCTGGCCGGCACCAAGAGGTACATCGCCAGCGCGCAGAAGCCGAGATCGACCACGCCGATCAGGATCTGCACCAGCGTCAGCGGCGCCGACGGCAGCACCACCTTCCAGCCCTTCTGGCCGAGCTCCCGGCGCTTCTCGCCCATGCAGAGCCAGACCAGATAGGCGCAGATCGAGGCGAGACCGCCGAGCGCGATCAGCCGGTTGATCGACGACGGCAGCTGATCCATGTAGGAGGCGGCGTCCGGATGGATGGCCATGCCGATCGAGAGCACGAAGATGTTACCGAGCCAGAAGGTCAGGCCGGAGAGGAAGCAGATTTTCGCGACGTCGATCGCGTTCAGCCCGTAGTCCGAATAGATCCGGAAGCGGATCGCACCGCCGGTGAACACGGTTGCACCGATATTGTGGCCGATCGAATAGGACGTGAAGCTGGAGAGCGCTGCGATGCGGTAGGGCACGTGCTTCTTGCCGATCGTTCGCAGTGCAAAAAAATCGTAGAAGGTCAGCGTACAGAACGCGAAGCACACGCAGATCGCCGCCAGCCCGATATTGCCGCGGGGAATCTCGGTTAACGCCGTCAGGATGACGCCGGTATCGATGCCCTTGAGGGTGCGCACAAGCGTCGTGATCGCGAAGGCGATGATGACGACGCTCGCGGCGATTCCAAGCCGTCGCCAGCCGATCCATCTCTTGAAGCCGCGTTTCAGCGCGGGCAGCAGTCCGTGCATTCATCCTCCCGGCGGGGGGCAAGACCGACCCGCCCAGACATTGGCGGCTCGGGTGCGATCGCTGCCACGGTGGGCGTCGATCGCTAGATATGTTCTAGCTCATTTAAGGCAAAAAGGTCGGCTTGTGCAGCCCTTGACAAGGATAGGTTCTGCGCTGGACCGGCCGCTCTGTCATACGTGGTTCACATGGCAGGCGCGTTAAGCATATGAGTCGTGACACCAGGCTCGGGTCGCGCTCCGCATGTTGACATGATTTCACCTTACTGGCGCCGCTCGCATTGTTCCCGCGCAAACGATCCGGGCTTTTTAGGAACGTCGCCGTCGCGCGCCGGTTAGCGACCCATCAGCAATCGAACATGGCGGAATTTTGCGGCTTTTCGTGCAGGCCGATGCCGCCGTGTTCCCGAAACCCGAGAGGATCGGATCGATGGGACTGTTCACAAAAGACATTAAGACGATGAACGACCTGTTCGTGCATCAGCTGCAGGACATCTATTACGCCGAGCAGCAGCTCACCAAGGCGCTGCCGAAAATGGCGGATAAGGCGACCGATCCGCAGCTGAAGCAGGGCTTTTTGACGCACCTGGAAGAAACCAGGCAGCACGTCAAGCGTCTCGAGGAGGTGTTCAAGATGCACGGTGCGCAAGTGAAGGCGGTGGATTGCCCGGCGATCGACGGCATCATCGAGGAAGCCGAGGAGACCGCCGGCGAAGTCGCCGACAAGGCGGTGCTCGATGCAGCCTTGATCAACGCGGCGCAGGCCGCCGAGCATTACGAGATCGCGCGCTATGGCAGCCTGATCGCCTGGGCCAAGCAACTCGGCCGCACCGACTGCGCAGCCGTGCTCACCAAGACGCTGGAGGAGGAGAAGGCGACCGACAGGAAGCTGACGACGCTCGCCGAGAGCAAGGTGAACCTGCGCGCCGCGAGCTAGGGAGTGTAGCCAGGAAGACGCCCTGCGGCCCACGCGCGGCGTCTTGCTGCTCAGATGTATAATCGGCCCGTGCCCGACCATCGTCGTCGGCGCCTGCATCTCGGCGTTCGGCTGCCTCAGCCTGCTCTGGATCGGCGCCGTGATCGGCTTCGGCGCGCAGGCGCGAGGATGAACAATGTGAGCAAACGCACACATCGTCTGTTCACCATCCCCGGAACCGGCTCGTAGCCGGTTACCGACTATCCACCTCTGCCGGTTTCTAGTGCAGGTCCCATAGAGGCCGGCAATGTATCAAGTTCTTTACTGTCTGACGGACCAGCATGACTGGAGCCTGGTCGCGCTTGGCGGCGCGGTGTGCCTGCTTGCCAGCGCCGCGGCGATCAGCCTGTTTCACCGGGCGCGCGCGACGCGGGGGTCGGGGCGTCTGGCCTGGATCACGCTGGACGCCGCCGTCAGCGGATGCGGCATCTGGGCGACGCATTTCATCGCGATGCTGGCCTACGGGCCGGGGGCCGACGGTGCCTACAACATTCCGGTGACGGTCCTGTCGCTGATCTTCGCGATCTCCGTGACCTTCATCGGATTGAGCATCGCGGTATCGTCGGCGCGGACGCCGTGGATCGTTCTCGGCGGTGCCATCGTCGGCGCCGGCGTCGCGACGATGCATTACACCGGCATGGCGGCGCTGGAAGTTCCCGCGCGCATTGCCTGGGTCGAAGGCACGGTTGTGGCCTCGGTCCTGTTCGGCATCGTGTTTGCGGCGCTGGCGCTGTTCGTCGCCGCGCGTCGCGACGACCTTTCCCATGCGCTGAGCGCGACCGCCCTGCTGACGCTCGCCATCGTCGCGCATCATTTCACCGCGATGGGCGCGGTGGTGCTGACGCCGGACCCGACGCTCGCGATCAGCGGGCTGTCGATCGCGCCGGGCTCGCTGTCCTTCCTGACCGCCAGCGCCGCGGTTGCGATCATCGCGATTGCGCTCGCTGCTGCGCTGCTCGACCGCCGTGCCAAGGGTGCATTGGGACGCCAGCAGTTCGTGCTGGACACGGCGCTCGAGAACATGTCGCAGGGGCTGTGCATGTTCGATGCCGACGGCAAGATCCAGCTCTTCAACGAGCGCTACGCTGCGTTGCTCGGCCGCACCGGCATTCCGCTCACCGGCCGCCTGCTCGTCGAGGTGTTGCGGGAGGAGCAGGCCAAGGGCCAGTGGCAGGGCGATGCGGACGAATTCTTCGCGCGCCTCGTCGTCGACGCACGCGAGGGCCGCACGACCAGCCAGGTCGTGAACAGGCTCGGCCGCTCCATCCGCGTCGTCAACCAGCCGATGCAGGGCGGCGGCTGGGTCGCGACCTTCGAGGACATCACCGATTGGCTGGAGGCGCAGGCGAAGATCACGCACATGGCGCGCCATGACGCGCTGACCAATCTGCCGAACCGCGTGCTGTTCCACGAGCAGCTCGAGCAGGGTCTGCGCCGCGCGAGATCGAACGACCAGCTCGCGGTGCTCTGCCTCGATCTCGATCACTTCAAGGACATCAACGATTCCCTCGGCCATCCCATCGGTGATGCGCTGCTCAAGGAGGTCGGCCGCAGGCTCGCGGCCGCGGTCGGCGAGAACGACACCGTGGCGCGGCTCGGCGGCGACGAGTTCGCCGTGGTCCAGCTCGGCCGGTCCGAGGAGGCCGCTGCGGCGCTGCTTGCCGGCCGTCTCGTCGAAGTGATCTCCGCGCCTTACGAGATCAACGACCATCAGATCGTCATCGGCGTGTCGATCGGCATCTCGCTGTCGCCGCAGGACGGCAGCGATCCGGACGAATTGTTGAAAAATGCCGACCTGGCGCTGTATCGCGCCAAGGCCGACGGTCGCGGCACCTATCGCTTCTTCGAGACCGGCATGGATGCGCGCGCGCAGGCGCGGCGCCTGCTGGAGATGGATCTGCGCGCGGCGGTACAGCGCGACGAGTTCCAGGCGTACTACCAGCCGATCCGTGACGTCGCCAGCGGCCGCGTCGTCGCCTTCGAGGCGCTGCTGCGCTGGAACCACCCGCAGCGCGGTCTGATCGCACCCGTCAGCTTCATTCCGCTGGCCGAGGAGACCGGACTGATCGTCCAGCTCGGCGAGTTCGTGCTGCGCTCTGCCTGCACCGACGCGGCGACCTGGCCGGACGATGTCGACGTCGCCGTCAACCTGTCGCCGGTGCAGTTCAAGAACCCGAATCTGATCGCATCCGTGACCGAGGCGCTGGCAGCCTCGGGGCTCGCGGCACGCCGCCTCGAGCTCGAGATCACCGAATCCGTGCTGCTCCAGAACAGCGAGGCGACGCTGACCACGTTGCATGAGCTCCGCGCCATGGGCGTGCGGATCTCGCTCGACGATTTCGGCACCGGTTATTCGTCGCTGAGCTATCTGCGCAGCTTCCCCTTCGACAAGATCAAGATCGACCGCTCCTTCGTGTCGGAGCTCGCGACGCGCGAGGATTCCATGGCGATCATCCGCGCCGTGACCGGGTTGGGGCGCAGCCTCGGCATCGTCACCACGGCGGAGGGGGTCGAGAACGACGCGCAGCTCGAACTGCTCCGGCGCGAAGGCTGCACCCAGGCGCAGGGCTATTTGTTCAGCAAGCCGCGTCCTGCGTCCGACGTGATGATCATGCTGAACCGGCCGCGGCTGCGCGCCTTGGCGTAAGATCTAGCTGCGGCGCAGCGCGAAATGCGCGCCGCAGAACGCCATCACGGCGCCGAGACAGAGCGCGGCAAGGCCCGCCAGCACGCCGGAGATGGTCGGGATCGGGCTCGGCGCCGAGGCCGCTTGCCCTGCTCCCGCCAGCAGCAGCACACCGACCGCGATCAGGAATTGCCGCATTCTCTGCGGGATCTGGCCGGAGACGGCGCTCTGCATCAAGGTCGCGGTGAAATAGCCCCCGGAGAAGCCGACGGTCGCGATCAGCCACCAGGCGATCGCCGCGCCCGCCGGCATGAACTCGTGCGTATCGGAGCGCCAGAGGCCGCCGAGGTCGAGCCCGTAGCGTGCGCCGAGCATGTGCACTGCGAGCGCGAGCAGCACGCCGGCGATCACGGCGGCGCCGAGAATCAGCCGGCGCGGGAAAAAGGTCGTCTCAGCCATGGCTCGCTTGTAGGATGGGCGAGGGCGGTCGCGCAAGCGGATCGCAGACGGGATCGAGTGTGAAGATGCAGCTTTCCGAGGCCCCGGCCGCTTCAGCCACGAGCTACGCCTACAAGGCGTCGCTGATCGGCTCGGCGCATCGCTTCGAGCTCACCGACGCCGGCCTGTCCTGGCGCATCGGCGGCCGTTCGGGCGTCTGGCGCTACGATGAGATCAGCGCGATCCGGCTGTCGTTCCGGCCGGTGTCGATGCAGCAGCACCGCTTTCGCGCCGACGTCAGCCATGCCGACGGCGGTCGTATCGCGATCCTGTCGACCAGCTGGCAGACCGCGGCGCTGATGGCGCCGCAGAACAACGGCTTTCGCGATTTCATGATCGAGCTGCATGCGCGGATGGCGAAGGCCGGCAGTCGCGCCGCGTTGACGGCGGGCCTCGGCCGCAAGACCTATGCGGCGGTGCTGGCGTTCCTGGCGGTGCTGGCGGTGGCGATGACGGGGCTGTTCATTCGCGCGCTGATCATCGGCGAATTCGCGGGCGTGCTGTTCATCATCGGCTTTGCCGCGCTGTTCGTCTGGCAGGTCGGCGGCTTCGTGCGGCGCAATCAGCCGCAGAGCTACAGCTTCGATCGCGTGCCTCGGTCCTTGCTGCCGTAGGACTTGCAACCGGCCGCAATCAAATGTGACTTCGCCGCCCGGCACCCATATCGCAGGGTGCGGCCATGTCAGCCATGGACCGCAGCCGCCGCCTGCCGACGGCGGATGAGATCGAAGCGATCAACCCGAGACATCTGATTGAAACGCCGCTGTCGCCGGCCGACCTGTTGTTTCTGTTCGGGACCCGTGAGGACGTTGCGCTGCGCGTCGCGACCGCCGCGCGGCTATGGCGCGAGGGCTATTTCCGCTGGTCGATCGTCAGCGGCGGCGTGACGCCGGGCTCGGAGCAATCCGAGTGCACCGTCATCAAGGCGGCGATGATTGCCGCAGGCATTCCGGCGGACCGCATCCTCGAGGAACATCGCGCGATGAACACCGGCGAGAACGTGATCCTGTCATTGCCGATCATCGATGTCGCGCTGGGGCTGCAGAACGTCCGCAGCGTGATCTGCCTCGGCAACACCTGGACCGCGCGGCGCTACCCGATGACGCTGCACCGGCACTGGCCGGGGGTGACAAAGATGCTGCTCACCGTCGACAGCTTCGCGACGCCGCGCGCGCTTTGGCATACGGACGCCGAATTTCGTCGCCGGATCCTGCACGAATGGGACAAGATCGAGCCGTACAAGGCGAGGGGCTTTATCGCGGACTGGCCGGAGAGCTGACGGGCGGGGGGTATGGATTCTTGTTTTGACGCGTTTTCTTGACGCGAACCGGTATCCACTTCGCTCGAAAACTCTCTAGCTACTCCGTCGAGTCAAAATCCTCTTCCTTGGTGCCGAGCAGCGAGACGATCGTGCGCAGGCCGGAATCGAGCTGCTCGAGCGAGGGCGGGGCGAGCGCGAGCCGCACCGCGTTCGGCGCATGGCCATGCGCGATTGCAAACGTCGAGGACGGCGTCAGCGCGATGCCGCGCCGCGCGGCTGCGGCAACGAAGGTCTGCGAGCGCCAATGCGGCGGCAGCGTCAGCCAGAGATGATAGGAGCGGGGGTCCGCGGCGAACTGGTAGCCGGCCAGCAGTCTTGCCGCAGTCTGCTGGCGGCGTGCGGCGTCGATCCGCTTCAGCCGCGTCAGCTCGGCGACGGTGCCGTCGGCCATCAGCCGCTGCCCGGCCGCGAGCGCATGGCCGGAGGCGATCCAGCCGCCGGTGCGGACCGCGCTCATCACGCTCTCGCGCAGATGCGGCGGCGCGACCAGGATGCCGAGCGCGAGGCCCGGCGCGACCTTCTTGGACAGGCTGTCGACCACGATGCAGCGGTTCGGTCCGAGCACCGCCAGCGGTGTGTCGTCGGCGAGGAAGCCGTAGACGGCGTCCTCGATGATGGTGAGGTCGAGCTTTTCGGCGACGCGCATGATGTCGGCCCGCCGTGTCGCGTTCATGGTGACGCCGAGCGGATTCTGGATGATGGGCTGGAGATACAGCGCCGACAGGTGCGCCTCGCGATGCGCTTTCTGGATCGCGTCGGGACGGGCGCCATACTCGTCCATCGGAATCGGGACCAGCGTCACGCCGAGCCGCGCGGCGATGCTCTTGACGTAGGGGTAGGTCAGCGCCTCGACGCCGCAGCGGCCGCCGGTGGGAACGAGCGCCGCGAGTGCGGCCGCCACCGATTGCTTGCCGTTGGCGGTGAAGACGATCTGCTCGGCCTGCGGCGTGTAATCCTTGCGTGCCAGATAGGCGGCGGCGGCATTGCGCGCGCTCTTGGTGCCGGTGCTGGTCGAGACGCGCAGCGCAGCTTCGAGTGCATCGACGCGCTCCAGCCCCGCGAGACTCTTGGCGATCATCGCCCATTGCTGCGGCAGCAGCGCGTAATTGACCTCGAAGTCGATGCGCGCGTCGCGCGGCTCGCTCATCGTCTCGACTTCGCGCCTGATGTCGCCGGAGATGAAGGTGCCGCGGCCGACCTCGCCGACCACGAGGCCGCGGCGGAGCAATTCCGTATAAACCCGGCTCGCGGTCGAGACCGCAATGCCGCGATCATAGGCAAAATTGCGCTGCGGCGGCAGCCGGTCGCCGGGCCTTAACGTGCCGTTAGAGATATCGAGGGCAATGGCATCGGCAAGCTTCACGTACTCGAACTTGGACATTATTGCACCGAGAGCAATGTTTTCCTTGTACCGAGGATTGTACTGGAGCATTTAAGTTCCATCAAGGCCCGCGATTGAGCCGAGGAAAGCGAGAGCAATCCGAAGGCAAATCAGGAGCAGACGCTTCCAGCGTCTGCGCCAACGGCATCTCTTTCGCCGTGCGGGACGACAGGCCGGAGAAGGAAAATGACCACGATCTCGCAGACTGCCGGGCGGAATTTACGCCCATCCTCATCGAGCGGATTTTTCCGCGCGCTCGCCAATGGCGCCTATGCGCTGTTCGAGCGCCTGGAGCGCCGCTCCGCCGTCAAGACGCTGAACGAACTCGACGACCGCGCCTTGCGCGACATCGGGATCACGCGCAGCCAGATCGAGGACGCCGTCTACGGGCAGGTCAAAGCCGAGCTGACGCGGTATCTGTGACGCTTGGCCGATCGTCATGCCCGACAAGTCCCGGGCATGACGGCCTCGCGAGAGGTGTACAATACCTCAACACCGTCATTGCGAACGCAGCGAAGCACCAGAGTCTTTCCGCGGCGACAGTGTCCATTCCTCGAAGGATGTCGGCCGAGATGCAGCCGGGCCGTCGCCCTTCGAGGCTCGCCACGCGGCGCGTTGCGTCGCATGGTTGGCAGCTCAGGGTGACCGCGGCACCACCGGCATTCTGGGTGTTTTGCCCGACAGGTAGCGCGATATCTTGTAGCCCGGATGGAGCGGAGCGTAATCCGGGAATCCATCCAGGCGAAAAAAGCGGCCCCGGATTGCGCTGCGCTCCATCCGGGCCACGAGGGTGTCGATGGATCAGGCGAAGGCGGCTTGGTCCCACGCTCCGCCAAGAGCTCGATCGCCTTCAGAGAGGTCGGACTTGCGGCGAGGCCTTGTCGCCGAACCCGCGTCACGCCGGTGCCTGGCATCGATCCGTCCCACGCTGATGCGAAGGCGCGCAACCAGCGCCGCAGCGCGCGCAGCCGCCCGCCTCACGAGGAACGCAATCGTCGCGGCCCGGCTCAGAATGCTGAGCATCAACACCACCGAGAAGATGTCGATATAGGCGACGAGATCCCCGACCAGCATCAGCGCGGGAGGCAGGGGTACGTTGTGATAATAGGCTAGCAGCAGGATGCCCAGGGGGATGAGGGCCGCCACCTTTCGCCATGTCAGCCGCTCCAGCAGCGCGGCGAATTGCACCACCAGCGCCTCCCACAGCGCGTCGCCGATCGCGAGCGGGATCTCATGGCTCCACTTGCGCCACCAGTTCTTCACGACATTGCTCCGAGGTCAGTGCCTGACCACCAGCACCGAGCACTTCGCATAACGCACCACATGCCCGGCGTTGGAGCCGAGGAAATAGGTGCGCATCGCCGGCCGGTGCGAGGTCATCACGATCAAATCGGCCTTCACGTGCACGGCCTCCTCCAGGATCTCGTGATAGATGCCGCCCTGGCGCACCACGCTGGAGATGCGCGCGGCGTCGATGCCGGATTCGCGTGCGACGATGGCGAGCGCCTCTTCCGAGGTCTGGCGCTGCTGCTCGTCGAAATCGGCCGGGACGTATTCCGCCAGCATCACCGGCGTCATCGGCAGCACGTTGAGCAGGCGCACCGCGCCGCTCCAGGTCTGCGACAGCGTTGCCGCGGTGGCGATCGCCGGCTTTGCCAGATCCGTGTCGGCGAGGTCGATGGGCACGAGGATGGACTTGAACATCTGCGCCTCCCTCTCAATTCAAACTGGCTCAACCGGTCGAGACGGCGCCCGCGCGTCTCATCCCAGTCGAAGCAGCTTGGGGCTGACGAACAGCACCAGTTTGCCGCGGCGGTAGGCCACGTCTCCCCAATCCTTGACGTCAAAGTCGAAGATCGCAAGCCCCGCGGTGGGCAGGTTGTGGGCGAGCGCCTTGGCGCCGGCCGGATCGCCGCCGCCCGTCAGCATCAGCGCGGCCTCGTGCATGCCCGGATTGTGCCCGACCAGCAGCAAGTGCCGGGGATTGGCCGGGATGGTTGCAGTGCGAATGGATTCGAGAATTTGCGCAGGGTCGGCGCCATAGAGCTCCGGCAGGATCTCGACCTGCGGCGCCGGGACACGCTTCTTCATCGCCTCCCAGGCGACGTCCCAGGTCTGCCGGGCCCGGACGGCGTGCGACACCAGAACGGCATCGGGGAAGGGCGGATGGGCGGCGATCCAGTCGCCGATCTCGGCGGCATCGGTGTGGCCGCGGTCATCCAGCCGGCGATCCTGGTCACGGCCGCTCGGCGCGTCAGTCTCGGTCTTGGCGTGACGCAGCAGCATCAAACGGCGCATGGCATTCTCGAATCGTTATGTGTCCGGGATAATCTACCGGCGCCGGCTGAGGACAGGGTGACAAGCGCCGGCACAGTCCTCTAAGAAAACGACATGAGCGAGACTTTCACAAGCGTGTCCCAGGAAGAAGCCGGCTTTCGCGAGCGCGCACGGCTGTCGTTCGACCTCGATGCCGACATCTGCGTCATCGGGGCAGGGTTGGCCGGGCTCTCCATCGCGCTGGAAGCGGCCCGGCTCGGGGCCAGCGTCGCGGTGCTCGAGGGCCGCCATATCGGCTGGAACGCCTCCGGCAACCAGCTCGGCACGGTGATGCCGGGCTTTGCGCTGCCGCTCACCGAGCTGATCGAGCGCATCGGCTTCGAAGATGCGCGCGAATTGTGGACGCTGTCGAAGGAGGGGGCCGAGTTCGTCCGCGCCAACGCCACGGAAGAGAACATGCCGGGCATCGGCTTGAGCGACGGTGTGCTGGAGGTCTCCAACGTCGATGCCGGCGACCGGCTGATCAGCCGGTTGCAGATGCTGACCGAGGATTTCGACACCGATGTCGAGGGCTGGCAGGTCGATCGCGTCCGCCAGGTGCTCAAGACCGATCACTACTTCCACGGCGTCTATTATCCGAGGGCATTCCAGGTCGACGGCCGCAAATATGTGCATGGCCTCGCGGCGCTGGCGCGGCGGGCTGGCGCCCGCATCTTCGAGGATACGCCGGTCGTCAGCATCGATCATTCCGGCATCCGCAAGCGCATCGTCACGCCCTCGGCGCGGCTGCGCGCGACCCACATCGTGCTCGCCGGCAACATCCATCTCGGCGCGCCGCTGAAGCGGTTGTCCGAGACGCTGCTGCCGGTCTGGCGCTACGCCGGCATCACCGCGCCGCTCGGCGAGCGCGTGCACGACCTCGTCGGCTTCAAGGGATCGGTGATGGATTCCGACGGCGTCGACCATTTCCGCATTGTCGACGGCGATCGCCTGATGTGGGAAAGCCCCGAGACCACATGGGCCGCGCGCCCGCAGCGCTTTGCCGGCGCCGTCAGCCGCAGGATCCGCACCATCTTCCCCGGTCTCGGCAATGTCGAGATCACCGATACGTTCGGCGGCGCCACCGGCCAGACCGTGCACGGCATGCCGCAGATCGGCCAGCTGCGCAAAGGCCTGTGGGTGGCGAGCGGGTTCGGGCGCCAGGGCATGAACACCTCGGCCATGGCCGGACAGCTGATCGCACGCAGCATCCTGTGGGGCGACGAGCGCTGGCGGCTGTTCTCGCCGTTCGAGCTGGTCTGGGCGGGGGGCGCGACCGGGCGGGTCGCAGGCCAGTTGGTCGGGGTCTGGGGCAGGGCGAGTTCCGCCGCCGCGGGGTCGCTCGCCCGCTACCGCGAGCGGGCGCGGGTCAAGGACCGGGAACGTGAGGCGCGGCTCGCCGAAGCCAACCGGGCCGCCGGCACCGGTCCACGCCGTCCGCCAGCCGGTGTCCGGCCGCGGCCGGCCCCGCCGCCGGAACCTGCGGCCCAAGACGCAATTCGGGTCCCGGAACCGGCCGCGCAGGACGGCAGCATCTCGCAATAAGTTGAGAGAAATTCCGCCCGGAAGTGTAACGTCGGCCGTTAGAGCCCGTATCTCAGGGCGTGGGACTCCCCGCTCACGGAGAATGAGATGTTTGACCGCCGCATCCTGCTAACGACTGTCGCCGGCCTGTTCGGCCTTTCGGCCTTCCGCTGGCTGAGAGGAACACCCGCCGAGGCTGGCGAGAAGGCCGCGCAGAAATTCGAGATCGAGAAGACGGACGCCGAGTGGCGCGCCCAGCTGACACCGCAGCAATATGAAATTCTGCGTAAGGAGGGCACCGAGCGGCCCGGCTCCAGCCCGCTGTTGAAGGAGCACCGCAAGGGCATCTTTGCCTGCGCCGGCTGCGACCTGCCGCTGTTTGCGTCCGACACCAAGTTCGAGAGCGGCACGGGTTGGCCGAGCTTCTACCAGCCGATCGAGGGCAATGTCGGCAAGACCGAGGACCGCACCTTCGGCATGCTCCGCACCGAGGTGCATTGCCGGCGCTGCGGCGGCCATCTCGGCCACGTCTTCGACGACGGTCCGAAGCCGACCGGACTGCGCTACTGCATCGACGGGTTCGGGCTGGTTTTCCACCCGGCGGCAGCGTCGGCGACTTGAGGTTTGGTACCGGCAATTGTTGCCGGCCCGGCAATTGTGCCCCGGTCATCGGACCGGGGCTTGTCTATTTAAGTCATTGATTTCCTGAGAATACCCGCATTGGCATAGGCCTTGCGACTGTCTCTCCCGACTGCGGCCCTGGTCGACCGGCCGCCGAGATCGGATTTGGAGACAAAGTTATGGGTATCTTCGATGCAATGAACACCTCGGTGGGTGGCCTGCAGGCGCAGTCCTACGCGCTGCAGAACATTTCCGGCAACATCGCGAACTCATCCACCACCGGTTACAAGGGCATCGGCACCAGCTTCGTCGATCTCATTCCCGACGCCTCGGTCCCGAGCAAGCAGGTCGCGGGCGGCGTGACGGCCAACGCCAAGGCGACGATCACGACGCAGGGCACAATCTCCTCGTCCACCGTCGCCACCAACATGGCGATCACCGGCGACGGCTTCTTCTCGATCCAGAAGGCGACCGGGATCGTCGACAACGTCCCGGTGTTCAGCGGCGTCACCTATTACACCCGTCGCGGCGACTTCCAGCTCAATGCCAACGGCAATTTGGTCAACGGCGCCGGCTATTATCTGATGGGCACCACGGTCGACCCCAAGACCGGCAACCCGACCGGTAACGTCGCCACCGTCCTGAAATTCCAGAACAACTTCATCCCAGCACAGGCGACCACCTCGATCCAGTACGCCGCGAACCTGCCGTCGCAGCCGAACACGGCGGCGAGCTCGACCGCGGCGGCCAAGACGCTGCTGGCGGCCGGGGGCCTGAACCCGTCGGATTTCGCCGCCAACCCGCTGATCGTCGGCACGCCGCCGCCGCCTTATGTGAACGCGACGGTCTCCGGCGCCGCCGCTACCGGCAATCTGCGCTCGGCCTACACGTCGACGACGGTAACCGGCTCGGTGGCCCTGCTGAACAGCGCATCGGCCGCAGCGAGCAGCGGTACGTCCCTCGACCCGAACGCAAGCCCGCATCTCGGCGTCTCGTTGGCCGGCCAGACGTTGACCATCAACAACGGCAGCGGCCCCTATACGATCACCTTCGACAACACCGCGACGGGCATCACGACAACCGCCACCAGCACCGTGATCGGCGTGAAGGCCGGCGCCACGACGACGGTGAACGATATCCTCACTGCGATTCAAACGGCCGGTGGCGCCGGCAACGGCGTCACCGCCACGATCACCGGTACCGGCAACATCCAGATCGCAGGCGGCACCCTCGTCGATCTTGCGATCAGCGGTAGCGCGGCGACCACGCTCGGCCTCAGCAACGTGACGCGCGGCGGCAACGTGCTGTCCACGCCTCCGATCACCGGCAATACGCTGCTCAGTGGCGCTGCGACGGCTGGCAATTCGGAAGTTCTTTCATCGGGTTTCCAGGCAGGGTCGGCGGGTCCGCCCGTCGTTAATCCCGATACGATCACCGTGAACGGTCAGACGCTGACTTTCGTCTCCGCGGCCCCCCCCATTAACAACCCGAACCAGATCAGCGTCACTGACGACATCTCGACCTTGCTTCAGAAGATCGACTTTCTCGCCGGCACTTCAGGCTCGTCGATCAGCAACGGAGTGATCACGCTGAATACCGGCACCGCAAACCCCTCTTTGAACGTCTCCAGCAGCAACACCAATGCGTTCGCGGCGCTCGGCTTCACCGCAGCCGTTTCCAAGCCTCGCGGCGGCGGCGGGACGGCCGGCACGGGCACCGTGATCGGCAACGACGTCGCGACCTTCACCAAGGAAACGATCAGCGGTGGCGCGGTGACCGCCTACAATGCGGCCGGCACGCCGGTGAATCTGCAGCTCCGTTGGGCCAAGACCGACAGCGCCTCGCTGGGAACCGGTCATTCCGACACCTGGAATCTGTTCTATCAGACTGACCCGAACGCGACCGGCACGAACGTTGCGTGGATGAACACGGGACAGGCCTTCACCTTTGCCGCCGACGGCTCGCTGACCTCGCCGAGCAGCTCGGGCATTACCATCAACAATGTCACCGTCAGCGGCCAGTCGCTCGGCTCGGTCGCCTTCAACATCTCCCAGGGCGGTCTGACGCAATATGCCAGCACCAGCGGCGCGGTAACGATCAACACCATCACCCAGAACGGCTACGCCGCCGGTCAGCTCCGCTCCGTCGCCGTCAACAACAGCGGCCTCGTGGTCGGAACCTTCTCCAACGGCCAGAACCTCGACCTCGCCCAGGTGACGTTGTCGCACTTCAACGGCACCAACTACCTCAAGGCGCTCGACGGCGGCGCCTATGCAGCGACCGACCAGTCGGGCCCTGCGATCGACGGCGCTTCGGGCACCATCAGCGGCTCGTCGCTGGAAGGCTCCAACACCGACATCGCCGACGAGTTCACCAAGCTGATCGTGACCCAGCAGGCCTATTCGGCCAACACCAAGGTGATCACGACCGCGAATTCGATGGTGCAGGACCTCCTCAACGTGTTGCGCTGATCGGCGCGTGACGTAACCAAAGGCGGCCAGTGATATGGGTTTGAGTTCAGCCCTCGCCAGTGCGATGAGCGGTCTGCGTGCCAACCAGGCCGCGCTCTCGATCGTTTCCTCGAACGTCGCCAACTCGCAGACGCCGGGTTACGTCGTCCAGACGCCGAACCAGATCGAGGTCACCACCGGCGACTTCGGCTCGACCGCGATGACGACCGGCGTCAGCCGGGAGCTCGACACCTATGTGCTGAACCAGCTGCGCACCGAGACCGGCGGCAGCGGCTACGCCGACCAGATGGCCAACATCCTGAAGCAACTTCAGAATGTCTATGGCAATCCCGGCGGCAGCGGCACACTCGAAACCGCGCTGAACAACTTCACCACGGCGCTGCAGGCGCTGTCGACGAGCGCGGGATCGTCCTCGGCGCAGACCGTGGCCGTCGGCGCGGCGCAGGCGCTGGCGCAGCAGCTCAACGTCACCACCAAGGGCATTCAGTCGCTGCGCTCCAACGTCGAGCAGGATCTCGGCACCTCGGCGCAGCAGGCCAACGCGGCGATGCAGAAGGTCGCCGACATCAACACCAAGCTCCAGGGCCTATCGGCGAACGACCCGTCCGCCGCGACGCTGATGGATCAGCGCGACCAGGCCATCAACACGCTGTCGAAATATGTCGACGTCCGCGTCACCACCGACGGGTCGAACCAGGCCAATATCTACACCACGACAGGTATCCAGCTGGTCGGCGCAGGGCTCGCCTCGCAATTCACTTTTGCGTCCGCCGGCGCGCTGTCGGCGACTTCGCTCTACAACACGGATCCGGCCAAGTCCGGCGTCGGCGCGTTCAACATCAAGCTGCCGAACGGCTCGCAGCTCGACGTCGTCGCCAACAACGTGGTCTCGTCCGGCCAGATCGCGGCCGATCTCAAGCTGCGCGACCAGACGCTGGTGCAGGCGCAGACCCAGATCGACCAGCTTGCCGCCACGATGTCGAGTGCGCTGTCGGACAAGACCACGGCCGGCAGCGCGGTGTCCGGCCCGCCGGCCGGTTTCGACATCGACCTTGCCGGCGCGCAGCCGGGCAACACCGTCAACCTGACCTACACCGATACGGCGACCAACACGAAGCGCCAGATCACGCTGGTCAACGTGACCGATCCGGCGGCGCTGCCGCTCCCGAACGCCACCAATGCCAACCCGATTCAGATCGGCGTGAATTTCTCCGGCGGCATGGGCGCGATCGCGTCCGCACTCAACACCGCGCTTTCCGGCTCGCATTTGTCGTTCTCCGCCGCCCCGTCGCCGGCGACGGCCACCACGCTGCGGGTGACCGACGACAACACTGGCCTTGCCAAGGTCAATTCGTCCTCGATCACCAAGACGATCTCGTCGCTGACCTCGGGCAATCCGCAGCTGCCGCTGTTCACCGACGGCGGCCAGGCGCTCTATACCGGCGCGATCACCGCGTCGGGCTCGCAGATGACCGGCCTTGCCGGGCGCATCGCCGTCAACACGCAGCTGGTCAGCGATCCGACCAGGATGTCGGTCTACAACACCTCGCCGGTGACGCCCGCGGGCGACACTACGCGCTCGGACTATCTTTATTCGCAGCTCACCTCGGCGGTGTTCTCCTATTCGCCGCAGAGCGGTCTCGGCTCGGCGAGCCAGCCCTTCACCGGCAGCGTCTCGAACTATCTCCAGCAGTTCCTGAGCGTCCAGGGCAACGCCGCGACCCAGGCGACCCAGCTCCAGCAGGGCCAGAGCGTCGTGGTCTCCACGCTCCAGGCCAAGTTCAACTCGACCTCCAGCGTCAATTTGGACTCGGAGATGTCGAACCTGATCCAGCTCCAGAATGCCTATGCCGCCAACGCTCACGTGATGTCGGTGGTGCAGGGCATGATGAACACGTTGCTCCAGGCTCAAGTGTAACAAGTAACAGGGCTCTGAAACATGTCGATCAGCAGCATCAACTACTCCTCGTCGGTTCTCGGCTCGCAGATCCGCAACATCAATCAGCAGCTCACCGATCTGTCGACGCAGCTCTCGACCGGCAAGCTGTCGCAGAACTATTCCGGCATGGGCACCAACGAGGGCTTTGCGATCGCCTCGCGCGCGCAGCTCTCCAACATCGCGGCCTATACCGACACGATCACCAACGTCAACGTCAACATCAACCTTGCCAATACCGCGCTCCAGTCGCTGACGACGATCCGCAATACGGTGCAGACCGGCTCCGCGAATTCGGCGCAGGCCCTCAACGTCAACGGCCAGACGATCGCGCAGAACACCGCCGCCGCCCAGTTCGGCTCGATGGTCGGTGTTCTCAACACGCAGTCGGGCAACCGCTATCTGTTTTCCGGAACCGCCTTCAACACGCAGCCGGTTGCGGATGCCGGCGACATCATCAACGGCACCACGACCCAGGCCGGCTTCAAGACCGTCATGGCGGAGCGCCAGGCCGCCGACCTCGGTGCCAACGGCAAGGGGCGGCTGGTGCAATCGACGTTGCCGTCGGGCGCAATACAGGTGTCGGAGGATTCGGCGACGTCGCCGTTCGGGCTGAAGATCGCGGCGGTGTCCTCGACGCTGACGGGCGCGACGGTCACCGGGCCGAGCGGCTCACCGGTATCGTTCTCGGTCAATCTCAACGGCGTCAACCCGAACAACGGCGACAAGCTCAGTATCCAGTTCACGCTGCCGGACGGCTCGACCGAGCAGATCGACCTGACGGCGTCCAGCGCGACGCCGACGCCGGTCGGGAGCTTTGCGATCGATGCAAGCACCCCCGTCAACCCAGCCAACACCGCAACGAACCTCAACACCGCGCTGGACACCGCGATCACGAAGCTCGCCAACACCTCGCTGGTGGCGGCGTCCGCGATCGTCGCCGGCGACAATTTCTTCAACACCGCGAGCTCCGCGATCGGCGCGCCCGTCAACAACCAGGCGGCCACGCCAGCGCCAATCACCGGCGCGACGGCGCTGTCGGGCACGAGCCCCTCGGATTCGATTTCGCCGGGCTTCGTCGCCGGCGATACCCTCACCGTCAACGGCACCACGCTCACCTTCGTCAGCTCGGGCGCGACCGGCAACCAGCTCAATGTCGGCGACAGCATCCAGACCCTGCTCGGCAAGATCGACCAGATCACGGGGACCTCGAAGCCGTCGACGATCCATGGCGGTTCGATCACGATCAAGACCGACGATGCGGCGAGCCTGAGCATCTCGGGCTCGTCACCCGGCGCGACCGCCGCGCTCGGCGCACTCGGTTTCAGCGCGACGCCGGTGACAGCGACGCAGCCGCCGCTGCGCGTCGGTTCCTCGCCGGCGAGCTCGGCGACCACGCTGGTCAACGGCTCGGCGAACACCGTGAAATGGTACCAGGGCAATGACGGGCCGGGCTCGGCGCGCTCGACCGCGGTGGCGCGGGTCGACGATTCCGTGACGGTGCAGTATGGCGCGCAGGCGGACGAGGATGCGATCCGCCGGCAGCTGCAGGCGATCGCCGTGTTCGGGACGTTCTCGACCTCGCCGACCGGGCAGTATTCGGGCGGGCAGGTCGCCGCGCTCAGCCTGCGCACGACCCAGGCGCTGACGCAGCAGCCCGGCCAGCAGCGCATCGAGGACATCCAGACCGACATCGCGATGGCCCAGAACACGATGAAGGACGCGAGCACGCGCCAGACCCAGGCCAAGGCGCAACTCCAGAGCATCGTCGACCAGGCGGAATCGGCTTCGCCCGACCAGGTCGCGAGCGAGATCCTGGCGCTCCAGAACGCGCTTCAGGCGTCCTACCAGGTGACCTCGAATCTCGCGCAGCTCTCGCTCGTCAAGTTCCTGTAGGGATGCGTTAAGGCGTCGTTAACCATGCCTCTTTACCTTTTGGTGAGGATTGGAGCGGGGCGGAGCCGTCGATGTCGGACAAGATGCAACTGGTGGTGGCCACGCCGTGCTTCGGCGGGCAGGTTTCGAGCATCTATGCGAGCTCGATCTTCGCGCTCCAGCGCGCCGTGCACGGCATGTCCAATCTCGAGCTCAAGGTGCTGCTGCGCGACGGCGATGCCCTGATCACGCGGGCGCGGGCCAACCTGGTCGCGCTGTTCCTGGACGATCCCAAGGCGACGCATTTCCTGTTCATCGATGCCGACATCGGGTTCAAGCCGGAGCAGGTGTTTCGGCTGATCGAATGCGGAGCCGATGTCGTCGCCGGCTGCTATCCGATCAAGCGCGTCAACTGGGACAAGGCGAAGCGGGCGATCCAGGCCGGCCGGGCCGATGTGCCGGCGGCCTCGCTCGATTACGTGCTCGAGATCGAAGATCCCGACCGCATCGTGGTGGTCAACGGCTTTACCCGCGTGCGCTATGCCGGCACCGGCTTCCTGATGATCCGGCGCCACGCGCTGGAAGCGATGTGCCGCCATCCGAACCATGCAGGCCTGCAGTTCTTCCGCGAGCATTCCCACGATACGCTGGCCGCGAGCCAGAACCGGTTCGCGCTGTTCGAATGCATGATCGATCCGGCGACCGGCACCTACCTTTCCGAGGATTTCGCCTTCTGCAAGCGCTGGACCGATATCGGCGGCGAGATCTGGGCCGACATCCAGAGCTCGCTCGACCATGTCGGGCCGTCGGTGTTCCATGGCGACATCGCTTCGCAATTCGCGCCGGCGCCCGCGGCGGCGGCCGATGCGGCGTGAGCCTTCCGGGATGAGCATCGGCGCATCCCATCCGTCGGTCCTGGAGCGCGCGTCCGACGGCGGCTCGCGCTACCGCCTGCGCGATCTCTTCACGCCGCTGGACACGCTGCTCGTCTCTGGTGGAGACCCGCGGCTTTCGCTCGATCCGAAGCACCGCGTCAACGCCTATGGCTGCGCGCCGTCGCCGGAGCCCGAGATCTGGAATTTCGCCTCTTCGACCGCGTCCACGATCTCGCAGGCGGCCTACGACCGCGCTGCGCTGGCGCGCGAGGAGCTGATGCACAAGTGCCTGTTCGACGAGGTCGAGGTCGCCTTCGACGCGCGCTGCGAGGACATGCGCGACGAGCTGCGCGGCCACCTCCAGCTCTCGCCGCGCGTCGACATTGTGTTCTCGCCGTCCGGCACCGATTCCCAGCTTCACGCGCTGTTCCTGGCGCACACGGCGCTCGGCGCGCCGCCGGTGACGATCGTGGTCGGCGCCGACCAGACCGGAAGCGGCACGGCCTACACCGCGCGCGGTCGCCACTTCAGCTCGATGACGGCGAGCGGCCTTGCCGTGCGCAAGGACGGCGCGGTGGCGGGGCTTGCCGGCGACAGCGTCGCGCTGCCGCTGCTCGGTTCTGCGCCCGGCATCACGATGAGCACCGACGCCGATGCCGCCGTGCTGCGTGCAGTCGAAGCCACAATCGCGCAAGGCGCGCCCGTGCTGCTCCAGATCATGGATACGTCAAAGCTCGGCTGGCGCGCCCCGAGCCCGGCCTGTCTCGACGAGATCGCGCGGCGGTGGCCGCGCAAGGTCCAGGTCGTCGTCGATGCCTGCCAGGCGAGGCTCGGGCGCCGGCGGCTGCGTTCCTATCTCGACCGCGGCTACATGGTGCTGATCACCGGCTCGAAGTTCTTCGGCGGGCCCGCCTTCAGCGGCGCGCTGTTGGTGCCCAAAGGCATGTCGCGATCGCTCGACCGGGTTGGCGGGATCGCGCCGGGCTTCTTCGACTATGCCGGTCGCAGCGACTGGCCGAAGGCCTGGACTGCGTTGCGTTCGCGCTTCGAGCGCCGGCCGAATTTCGGTCAATGGCTGCGTTGGGAAGCGGCGCTCGCGGAGATCGGCAGCTACTATGCCGTGCCCGGGGCTTTCCGCGCCAGGGCGCTGGCCGAGCTTGCAGGCGGCATCGACAGCATGATCGCGCTGTCGCCGTCGCTTCAGGCCGTTCCAACCGCGGTCGAGAAGGCCGGCGCGGACGACGAGGAATTTGCCCAAGCCACGATCTTTCCGTTCACGCTGCTGCGCGACGGCAGACCGGTCTCGATCGCCGAGACCGGAGCTGTTCATCGCGCGCTGGCGGTCGACATGAACGACGAGATCAGCGGCAGCGCGGCGGACCGGCAGGTGGCCGCGCAGCGCTGCCTGATCGGTCAGCCGGTCCGGCTGGAGCGGCAGGACGACGCGCCGCGGGCCGTGCTGCGGCTCTGCGTCGGCGCGCGCCTCGTGACCGAGGCCTGGTCCGCGGACGAGGCGCAAGCGCGACGCAATCTTCAGCATGTACTCGACCGGGTCGCCCATGTCCTGGTGAAGATCGAGCTGCTGCTTGACCGTGCCGCGACCGCGCCGGGGATGTCTGTGCTTGAGGTGTAAGATGCTGCATCCTGTTTCCGCGCCGAACGGTGCGACCACGCCGAACTATTCCGACCGCATCGGCTTTGCGCAGTTGACGCGCCGGGCCTTCGAGGGCGGCGATCTGCATCCGTTGCGCGAGCATCTTCTGGCGCGGATCGCGGCGGGAACGGCGGAGGCGGGCGAAGGCCTGGATCTGTCGCTGATTGCCCAGCTTCTCGGCGAGAAGGAGGCCGGGCTCGTGATCCAGACCGAGGTGCTTTCCTTCCATCAATTGTTTCGTACGCCGTGCGCGGTTTCGAAACCCCGGTTGCGTGTGCTCGCGCTCGCGGCCGATATCGACATGGGCGGCAACACCCCGATCGAATTCCTGCTCGAAGACTCCGACATCGAGCTGCTGACGCTGTACGTGGTCAAGGGCGTCGGCCTGCCGGCGACATTGCCCGATCACGACGTCGCCATCGTCGTTGCCTCCGATTCCGAGGAATGCCGCGAGGCGCTCGCCGTCATCGAACAGGCTGCGCCACGCTGGCCGCGGCCGCTGCTCAATCGCCCCGAGCTGATCGGCAATCTCGATCGCGACAAGCTCTACCGGCTGCTGGCGGGCATCTCTGGTCTCGACATTCCCGCGACCGTCCACGCGATGCGCGCGCAATTGTCGAAGCTTTCGGAAGGCAAGATCGCCTGCGAGGACATCACGGGCGAACTGCGCTTTCCGATGATCGTGCGGCCGCGCGGTACGCATGCCGGCGTCGGGCTCGCGAAGATCGACGATGCAGCGGCGCTCGCTGCCTATCTCGCCGAGCGGCAGGAGCAGGATTTCTTCGTCGCGCGCTTCGTCGACTATTCGAGCGCCGATGGGCTCTACCGCAAATATCGTCTCGCCATGGTCGACGGCAAACCCTACGCCTGCCACATGGCGATCGCCGATCGCTGGGACATCTGGTACCTCAACGCCTATATGGCGTTCAGCGAAGAGAAGCGGGCTGAAGAAGCCGTCTTCATGCTCGGCTTCGACCACGCTTTCGCGGCGCGCCACAGAGCGGCGCTCGACGAGATGAGCAGGCGCGTCGGCCTCGATTATTTCATCGTCGATTGCGCCGAGAACCAGGACGGCGAGCTGCTGGTGTTCGAGGCCGACAACACCGCCGTCGTGCACAACATGGATCCCCCGGCGGTGTTTCCCTACAAGCCGCCGCAGATGCGCAAGATCTTCGCCGCGTTCACGGCGATGCTGTCGCAGCACGCAAAGGCTGGCGAGGAGAGTGCAGCATGAACGAGATCATCCGCAACACCCAGGCAGCCGGCGCTCACGGCTCGCTCGACCCGCAGGACTGGAGCGAGTTTCGCGCGCTCGCCCATCGCATGCTGGATGAGACGATCGACGGTATTGCCAACGTCCGTCAGCGTCCGGTCTGGCAACCGATCCCCGACGATGTTCGTGCGGCATTCAGGACCGACGTGCCGCGCGAGGCGAGCGATCTCGCCGACGTCTATCGCGAGTTTTCCGAGCGCGTCGCGCCTTACGCGACCGGCAACGTTCATCCCGGTTTCATGGGCTGGGTGCATGGCGGCGGCACTGCGGTCGGGATGCTCGCGGAGATGCTCGCGGCGGGCCTCAATGCCAATCTCGGCGGACGCGATCACATGCCGATCGAGGTCGAGCGCCAGATCGTCGACTGGATGCGCCGCCTGTTCGGTTTCCCCGAGAGCGCGAGCGGCATCTTCGTCACGGGCACGTCGATGGCCAATCTGATGGCGGTGCTGGTGGCGCGCACCAGCGCGCTCGGCTCGCTGGCGCGGCAGTACGGCATCGGCAATGACGGCGCGCTGCTCACCGCCTACACGTCGCGTGCCGCCCATGGCTGCGTCTCGCGGGCGATGGACATTGCCGGGCTCGGCACCGATGCGCTGCGCAAGATCGACGTCGATGCCGATCATCGCATCGACGTCGCCGCGCTGCGTGCGCAGATCGCGGTGGACCGCGAGGTCGGCTTCAAGCCGTTCCTCGTCGTCGCCTCGGCAGGCACGGTCGATATCGGCGCGATCGATGACCTCAAGGCGATTGCGGAGCTGTGCCGCGAGGAAGGAATCTGGTTTCACGTTGATGGTGCCTTCGGCGCGCTGGCGATACTCTCGCCCGAGCTTGCACCTTTGCTCGACGGTATCGAGCTTGCGGATTCGATCGCGCTCGATTTCCACAAATGGGGGCAGGTGCCTTACGACGCCGGCTTCCTGCTGGTGCGCGACGGCGAACGGCACCGGCAGGCCTTTGCGCAGCCGGCGGCCTATCTGCGGCGCGAGGCGAGGGGGCTTGCGGTGGGAGCGGTCTGGCCCTGCGATCTCGGGCCCGATCTGTCGCGCGGCTTCCGCGCGCTGAAGACCTGGTTCACGCTGAAGACGTTCGGCACCGACCGCCTGGGCGCGGTGATTGCGCGAAGCTGCGCGCTGGCAAAGTATCTGGAGACGCGCATCCTCGCCGAGCCGCGGCTGGAGTTGCTTGCTCCGGTCAATCTCAACATCGTCTGCTTCCGCTACCGCGGCGCCGACGATGAGATCAATCGCGAGATCGTCGCCGACATTCAGGAATCCGGCGTGGCGGCGCCGTCGAGCACGACCGTCGCAGGCCAATTGGCGATCCGCGCCGCGATCGTCAATCACCGCACCGACGAGACGGACATCGAGGCGCTTGTGGCTGCGGTGCTGGAGTTCGGCGGACGACGGAGCCGCGTCGGCCTGGTCGAGGTCGAGGCGCCGCCGCTCGCGGCGCAGTGACCACGAACGCGGCTGAGAACGACAACGGCCCCGGAGATGATCCGGGGCCGTTGTCGTTCGCGCGGGTGCGCGTCAATCCGAGATATGTGCTCAGGCGGCCGAGCTGACGTCGTTCTTGTCTGCTTCCACCTTGGGATGCGTGGCCTCGTACTGACCCCGAAGCTTCTCTTCATAGGCGATCAGCTTGCGGGCATCCTTGAGCGCCCGGTAGAGATCGCCGCTCATGATGTTGTTGTTGATGGCCTCGATGATCGGCCAGGAGCTCGGCACGGCGGTGACGATATCGCGCACCAGGTTGAAATAGGTGCCGTGCTGGGTCTGCGGATCCGGCGAGATGTACATCAGCTGCACCGCCAGATAGACGAGCTTGGCCGGCGTGTCGGCGGTCTCCGGCGTGAGGATGTCGCGCTCGCGCAGGATCGGCACGTTCTCGCCGTCGATCAGAAGGCGGGCGCGCTGGTCGGTGTTGGTGATCACGCAGTTACCGACAATGATGCGTTCGTGCGGTCTGAGCTCGACCTTGAGGGCCATGCCTGTTCTCCATCAACGCTTTCGTAACCGAGCGTGTGTTGCGGCGGATCAAGGCGCAATACTCCATCAAGATTAGTTAACGACTTATGAATCTCGGCGATTGCCGCCAAAAAAATCAATCATATCAACGTTGAAATCACCTGGCGAAGCCGCATCGCCGGCGTGCGGATCGACCGAATCGCGCGCCGACTCAACGAAAGCGCCGATTTCATTTCATGTTTCGTTAGAGGTCTCGGCGCCACGGTCCGCCGGTCGCTGGGTCAATCTCGATCCAAGCAGACGCGTAACAGTAGCGTCGTTTACCAGAAAGGTAACAGAGTCATGTCCGGTATCGTTCTCTCCTCCTCGGTTCGTCAGAACCTGCTCTCCCTCCAGTCCACCGCTGACCTCCTCGCCACCACGCAGAACCGTCTGTCGACCGGCAAGAGCGTCAACTCGGCCCTGGACAATCCCACCAACTTCTTCACGGCACAGTCGCTCGACAACCGCGCCAGCGACATCAACAATCTGCTCGACGGTATCGCCAACGGCGTGCAGGTGCTGCAGGCTGCCAACACCGGCATCACCTCGCTGCAGAAGCTGATCGACAGCGCCAAGTCGATCGCCAACCAGGCGCTGCAGACCACSGTCGGCTACTCCACCAAGTCSAACGTCTCCRCCACSATCTCGGGTGCGACGGCGGCCGACCTGCGCGGCACGACCTCCTACGCCAGCGCGACGGCGAGCAGCAACGTGGTGTTTAGCGGCGCGGCCGGCGGCACYACCGCGGCGAGCGGCACCACSACGCTCGGCGCYACCATCGGCWSCTTYGCMRGCACTGGYGCGACGGCYGGTGACGGCACCACSGCCCTGGCCGGCACCATCACCCTGATCTCCACCAGCGGCACGAGCGCCACCGGCCTGCTCGGCAACGCCCAGCCCGCCGACGGCGACACGCTGACCGTGAACGGCAAGACCATCACCTTCCGCAGCGGCACCGCGCCGGCCTCGACCGCGGTTCCGTCCGGCTCGGGCGTCAGCGGCCACCTCGTCACCGACGGCAGCGGCAATACCACTGTCTATCTCGGCGACACCGCCACGCCGGCCTCGCTCGCGACCGTGAACGATCTCTTGAGCGCGATCGATCTCGCCAGCGGCGTGAAGACGGCATCCATCACCTCGGGTGCTGCGACGATCTCCGTGAGCGCCAGCCAGCCCGGTGCTGCCGTTTCGACCGCTGCTGCGGGCGCCGTCCGGTGCTGCCGTTTCGACCGCTGCTGCGGGCGCCGT